>NZ_JAUBUJ010000076.1:11047-23234 GCF_036705405.1 Microcoleus sp. B13-B6 | reverse complement strand
AAGTAAACTCATTCTTTGTGGAACAGGCATCTTGCCTGTTCTTGATAAGAATACAAGATATCTGTTGAGTGTAGCACGGGCAACGAGAAGAGATTCGCGATCGCACTTTTGACTCAATTCTAGAAACATCGATCGCACATTTAGACTTCATTGCAGCCGGATTAATTTGACTAACAGACTCATGATTTCTCCCTGATCGGGTGTAATAATGATGCGGTTGTCGGGAATGGCTATCGGATGAGTCCAACGAACAGCTTCCTCGTAGCGCAATGCGTGCAGTTGGTGGATAGTTCGCCGTACCCCCAGCGGCGAACCGATGATGACGTGACGGACTGCTTCGCGATCGGCCTCAAAGGTTTGGTTGGTTAAAACATTCGGCGATGTTTGGTTCGATGATGAATCTTGCAACATAGCTTTGACCAATAATTTTGGATAGGTTTGATGCTTTGTAACGGTAAAACCGCGTACAATGACAGATTGAAGAAAAGACAACAATTCCCCTAAAGCACAAGTGGCTTAGCTGGTGCTGTCTCGTCTTTATGTCTTTCCTTAGCGTAAACCAATTTACGGTCAGACGTCAAGTAATTTACGTAAATTAATTTACTATACGGGTCAAGCTGCTTGTGGAAATGCCAGAAAAATCAGAGCGATCGCCCCTAATGCGGCTCAGACTTAAGCGATCGCTGACCCAAAAGCAGCTAGCAGACGCACTTGGCGTTACCGAAACAACTGTAAGGAACTGGGAATCGGGGCGATCTGTACCGAAGCTAACGCCTGTTCAATACAAGAAGTTGCTAGAGATTCTGCAAATTACCTCTGCTGAATTACCAGACCAATTTGGTTTTCCCAGCGAGGGCGATCGATAGAATATTAAGAGTGGCAAATAATAATGATACTGTTTACCTTCTCAGCCAATTAAAAATGTGGTGGTTCATCAAAATGACAACTCTGACCGTAGAAATTCTTTGTTCTGAGGCGGCAATATTTTCAGCAGCCGAGTCTCAACACCCGGAACCTCTGCTTTACGGAATCACAGACGGAAAGGCTGTTGGAACATATTTGGAGCAAAAGTTCAGACTCTATCTCAAGCAGCAATATGAATTTATAGATGGCAATTCAGCAAGCGGCATCGATTTCCCAGGGATATTGGTTGACGTGAAGGTAACAAGTGTTAGGCAACCGCAGTCGTCATGTCCTTTCAAATCTGCAAGGCAAAAGATTTTTGGGCTGGGATATTCACTGATTATCTTTGTTTACGAAAAGACAGACAACAGTACCATCCGAACTGCAACGCTGAATATTTTGCATACAATTTACGTTAGTGCCGAAAGAACAGCAGATTTTCAAATGACCCGTGGAATTCGCTATATTTTAGATAACGAAGGCAATAAAGATGATTTGCTTGCTTTCATGTTTGACAAAAATCTACCTGTTGACGAAATTGAAGCAGGTAACATTGCAGACGAAATACTGAGAAACCCACCCTTGCAAGGTTTTTTGACCATTTCTAATGCGTTGCAATGGCGACTTCAGTATGGAAGGGTCATTGAGCGTGCCGGACAACAGGAAGGTGTTATCGCAGTTTATAAATCTAACCAATGAGTTCTAACAATCGCAAAACCAAACTAGAATACGGCGATTTTCAGACACCGCCGGCATTAGCCGATATGGTATGTCGAAAATTAGTAGAACTTAATGTCAATCCTGGCACCATAATTGAGCCGACGTGCGGTATCGGTAATTTTATTCAAGCTGCTGCACGTTCGTTTCCATCCGCCGCCAAAATTATCGGGGTTGAAATAAATCAAAATTACTTAAAAGAAGTCAGACTAAATAAGCAATTATTTCAGGATGAGAGATGCGATATTTGGCACGGAGATTTCTTTGATTTTGATTGGAAATCATTAGTCGATCGATGTAGCACTCGACTGCTTGTACTCGGCAACTTTCCGTGGGTGACCAACTCGCAACAAGGAACTATTGGTAGCGAAAATTTACCTAAAAAAAACAATTTTCAAAATCACAGTGGCTTAGATGCTCTCACAGGTAAGAGTAACTTCGATATCTCAGAATGGATGCTGATTCAGGCGGTGCAATGGCTGCAAAAGCGCGATGCCGATCTAGCGATGCTTTGCAAGACTTCGACTGCTAGAAAGTTATTGAATTACCTTCACTCTCAAAAACTCAATCTCGCTGACTGTGCAACTTACAAAATAGATGCTAAAAAATATTTTGATGCAAATGTTGATGCTTGTTTGTTAGTCTGCAAATTTGATGCTCATTCGCGAAACTACTTCTGCGATGTATTTAGCAGTTTAGAAACTTCAGACTGTCACCGAATTGGATATCACAACAATCTCTTGGTTAAGGATATAAATTCTTTCAGTAAATTGAGTAATTTATATGCTGTGAATTCAGGGACAAAATGGCGATCTGGTGTAAAGCACGACTGTTCTAACGTGATGGAGTTTCGCAAAATAGACAATTATTTTGTAAATACATTCGGAGAAGTTGTCGATATTGAGGACACTTATCTGTTTCCGCTAATCAAAGGCTCTGGTGTTGCTCAAAATCGAATTAATGCTACCGATCGATATATGCTCATTACTCAAAAATTTATCGGGGAGTCAACTGAAAATATCAAAAAAATAGCTCCTAAAACCGGGCGCTATCTGGAGGATTGCGGGCAATATTTAGATAATCGAAAAAGCAAAATTTATCAAAACAACCCTCGATTTTCGATTTTTGGAGTTGGCGATTATACCTTCAAACTTTGGAAAATTGCGATTTGCGGGCTTTATAAAAAACTGGATTTTAGGTTGATCGGTGAAATAGCTGAGAAACCTGTGGTTTTTGATGATACTGTTTACTTTCTCGGCTTTGACGACGAGGGAGTTGCGCGTCAAACTTTTGAGCTTTTGAATTCACCGGCAGCGATTAACTTTTATTCAGCGATCGTATTTTGGGATGAAAAGCGCCCGATTAAATCCAGTATTTTAAATTGTCTGAATCTGGCACTACTGGCAGATTGGGAGTTTGTAACCGCAGATGCACGCAGATAAACGCAGATGGATAGAGATATAATTTATATTATCAGTAATTCTGAAAACCTATAACTCTAACTTTACCCAAGCTCGTAAACTTCGAGGAATTTGTGGAGTGGCTGCCTGAAAATTCGGCAGTAAGCTGATTATAACTCACATTTTTCAGCATTTGCATGAACAGGCAAGATGCCTGTTCCAGAAGAGATCAATTTTCTTGTGGGGTGGGCCGAAGAACCCGGCCCCAAAAAGATTTATCTCTCGCCCTTTTACACCTTAAACTTCTCCACAATTCGTCTCATCGCTTCCTCCACATTCTCCCGACTATTAAACGCCGAAATGCGGAAATAACCCTCACCCGCGGCACCAAAACCAGAACCCGGAGTTCCCACCACATTGCAAGTTTCCAGCAACTTCTGAAAGAAATCCCAACTCGACAAACCGTCAGGCGTTTTCACCCACACATAAGGTGCATTTTCCCCACCAAAAACCTCTATTCCCGCTGCTGTCAATTTCTCGCGAATAATCGCAGCATTTTCCATGTAAAAATTGACTAAAGCCTGAATTTGTGCCTTGCCAGCCTCCGAATAAACCGCCTCAGCACCGCGCTGCACGATGTAAGAAACACCGTTAAACTTAGTAGATTGGCGGCGGTTCCACAATTTCCAAATTTCGACATCGGAACCATCTGCTGCTTTTCCAGTCAAAGTCTTCGGTACAACTGTTAACGCGCAGCGAGTACCCGTAAAACCAGCATTTTTGGAAAAAGAACGAAATTCGATCGCACAATCCCGCGCCCCTTCAATTTCGTAGATAGAATGCGGTAAACTCGGATCGGTAATATAGGCTTCGTAGGCCGCATCGAAGAAAATAATCGAACCGTTAGCTTTAGCATAATTTACCCAAGCTTGCAAGTGTTCCTTAGTTGCAGTTGCCCCCGTCGGGTTATTCGGAAAACACAAGTAAATTAAATCGACTTTTTTGTCGGTGGGAATTTCCGCAGTAAAATTGTTTTCCGCTGTAATTGGCAGGTAAACTAAGCCGCCGTATTCGCCATTTTCGTTCGCATCTCCCGTGTGGCCAGCCATCACGTTAGTGTCTACATACACCGGATAAACTGGATCGGTAACTGCGATCGTGTTATTGTTGCCAAAGATATCGAGAATATTGCCACAATCGCACTTAGAACCATCAGAAATAAAGATTTCCGAAGCATCAACATCGCATCCCCGCGACTTGAAATCGTGCTCGGCAATTTTCTCCCGCAGCCACTCATAACCTTGTTCCGGGCCGTATCCTTTAAAGGTATCCCGCGAGCCCATGTCTTCCACCGCCTTCACCATCGCCTCCCGACAAGCAGCCGGTAGTGGTTCCGTTACGTCGCCAATCCCCAGCCGGATGATGGGCGCTTGGGGATTCGCCTCTGCATAGGCTTTCACCCTGCGCCCAATTTCGGGAAACAGGTAGCCAGCTTTGAGTTTGAGGTAGTTGTCGTTGATAGTTGCCATAGTTCGATCGCTACAGAATGTCGTAGAATAGCTTACTCTCTATCGAAGGAAGAAGGAAGAAGCAAGAAGGAAGAAGCAAGAAGCCTTTAGTTATCTACGAGAGAAGGAAGAAGGCAACCCCCGCCCCAAGGTGGGAAAGCAGTTGGGTGTTTTTACTTAGTCGATCGACAAATACAGGGCATTGACCAAAAAATCAAACTATCTTGTATAATCAAAATAGTGTGCAGCGCAGAAACAATTATGGACGAGATCGAGTACGCCAAACTCTATCAAGAACTGGCGGCAATTCTGGATGAGTTTAATTTGGGTTGGGTAGTTCAACAAGTAGCCGATACTGTAGAGATAGGCAAAGTAATTGAAGAGCGATCGCTCAAAAGAAAAACACCTCTGCTCAAGATAGAAGATTATACCGCAAAAGAACAACTTTTGCTGTTAATTAATGCTGTCGAACAAGCGACGGTTAACACTTCCGAAATGGAAGACGAAATTGCTTATTTCTTGAAAGTAGAATCAGAAACCTCTCCCCTCGGCACAAAAATTACCTTTGCCAATTCAGGTGCCGAAACTGCCAAAACAATCGAGTTTACCTCCAGCGTCACAGCCCCCCGTCACAAACAGGCGATCGCCCTCAAGCACTTGCTCGAAAAACTGCCTTCCGGGCCGAGCAACTACGCCATCAATTCCGAAATAAAAAGCAAATTAAAAAGCTCGATCGATCCCGATTTTAACACAGCGGCAGAACAAGCCAGAATTTTTGACACTTACCTCTTCACTATTCTGCTAAAAGCAGTTGCTAATGAAGGCGGGACTATTTATTACAACAATGTTTTAGACGACGAAACACCGAAATATTTAACATTTAGAAAAACGGCGGGGAAAATCCACGGAAGTGCACATCCCTATACTCATGCTGTTGTGGAATTTCCCGACAAACCAGCCCTGGAAGTTCACCTAGGAGTAAAAGTCCAAGGTAGAGCCGGAGTTCTGCACAACTGCAACGTTTTAATTTTGTACCAAAAAGAAGCAAATATCTGCCGCTTGCTCAACCGCGAACCCCGACACTCGCAGGTAATTTTAGCAGTAAACTCTCAGCACAGCACCTCAGAACTTAAACTAGAAATGGCTGGTGCTTTTATCGGCTTAGCGTCAGACATTCGCTACGAAGGCGGCAGCTATTTCATTTCTAACAGTTACTCCCAACCCGTAGCAAAACTGCTAACTACCGCTCGCAAAAAATGGGAACTAAACATTTTTCCGAGAGCCACAAACGATGTCCATCGACTGATGTACTCGTTTCAAACTATCTTTAAAGACTTTAAGGCCAGAAACTAACATCAGGGAATTGGGAATTGGGCATGGGGCATGGGGCATGGGGCATCGGGCCTTGGGGATAGTTAGTGTAGGACTTCGCGTAAATACGAAATAAACCGGGTTTTTCACCAGTATTAAAGGCAAAAATGCACTATTTAGTAAAAAAACGGTTTCCGTATCTAGGACTATAGTGATTAGTGGTTAGTGGTTACTGGTTAGTAGTTTTTCTAATAACAAATAAAAAACAACAAATTACCAATGCCCTGTTTGGCCCATGCCCCATCCCCCATGCCCCATCCCCCATGCCGCATCCCCAATATAATTTATGATGTTGCGAGCACCCGAACCTTACGAATAATGTTTAAGAAAGATAAATCTTCCCTGCTGTTTACGATCGGAGCCGCCACACTTCTGATCGGTTTAGGCTTTGTCACCTACTACCTCGTCATTTCCCGTGGGCCCGCCAAAGATTTGCCGCCGGGGGCAACGGTTGTCCCCCAAGATACGATGATGGCCCTATCCATCACCACCGATGAAGCGCAGTGGAATAGACTGCGAGAGTTTGGCACGCCGGAGTCAAAAGCTTCGTTTGAGAGGTTTTTAACTGAAATGCGCGATCGCCTCCTCACCAGCAACGGCTACGCCTACCAGCAAGACATTCAACCCTGGGTGGGTAACACAGCAATGGTAGCCTTTCTCCGCAACAAAATAGCTATACCAGCCCCCTCGCCCGCACCCAATGCGCCCCCGTCTCCGCCAATTCAACAGTCAGTGGCAATTATCCTGCCAATTGCCAACCCGGTCAAAGCCAAAGAATTATTAGCAAAACCCAGGCCTCTGAGCCAAGGAAAAATAGTTGAGCGTAATTATAAAGGCGTGCAAGTCACAGAAACTCAAGGCGTACCCGATCGCAATTTTTCAGTCGCGGTACTCGGCACAAACTATCTAGCAGTCACCACAGATCCTAGCGCTACAGACAGAATAATCGACACCTACAAAGGCGAACCTTCGCTAGCCAAAACCCCAGGCTATGCAGACGCCATAGACAAAATAAAAAGTCCGGGTGCCTTCGGTCAAATCTACGTCAATATGCCCGTTGCCGCCGCCTATGCCGCCGCCAACTCAGCCCGTGAAATTTCGCCCGAAAGCCTGGAAAAACTGCAACAAAATCAAGGATTTGCCACCACAGCGACGCTGGATGTAGAAGGAATTGCCTTCAAATCTGTCTCTTGGCTAAAACCCGATTCTACCAGGAGGATAGCAGTAGAAAACAATGCTCTAAAAATGGTTAACCGCCTGCCCAGCAATACAATAATGATGGTATCCGGTGGCAACTTGCAGCGTTTGTGGCAAGACTACGTATTAGGAGCCGATGCCAACCCGATTTCCCCGATTAATCCCCAAGTTTTACGCACAGGTTTAAAATCCACTACCGGCCTGGATTTAGATAAAGACTTGATGAACTGGATGGCGGGAGAATTTTCTCTATCATTAATACCAGCCCCCGCCCAGAATCCCAGAGACAAATTTGCTGCCGGATTTGTATTTATGGTGGAAACAAACAACCAGGGCGCTGCCAACAAATCTCTGAAACAGCTTGATGAAACGATGAAAACTAAAGGGTTTAGAGTGGAGGAAATTCAAGTCGGCGGCAAATCGGCGATTAAATGGACATCGCCGTTTGGAGGGATTACGGTAACTCGCGGCTGGATGAACGATGTAGCGTTTATGACAGTAGGAGCTCCAGTGGTTGATGCGATCGTGCCGGAACCGAAAAGTCCGCTTTTAAGCAGCGAACTGTTCCAGAAAACAGTCCGATCGGAACTTAAACCCCACAACGGCAATTTCTTCATTGACACCGAGAGTGCGTTTAACCCGAAAAACCTAGCTTTGCCGGAGTTTCCTCCCAGCCAAAAAATGTGGATTGACGCCACGCGGTCGATCGGCGTTACAGCGGCCGTCATTGGCGATCGTACCACCCGTTATGACGCTTTTGTCGGTCTCAAAAAATCCACCCAATCCAGTCCTTCTGCAAAGCCTTCACCGCGCCCTGCTTCACCGCGCCCTGCTTCACCCAGTCCCTCGCCCACTGTCCAAACTTCACCCAATTAACTCTTAAATCCTTCCACAAATCCGCCTGCACACCCCCTTAAACACCCACAGGGCGATCGATTAAAACCCAAAAGCAGGCGATCGCAATCGGCAATAGTGGAGTTGATTATAAGAGGGAAATTGAGCCGGATTTAAGTAGTTTTCCTTCACAAAACCTCACACAAAAAAACCAAAAAACCCGGTTTTTTATTTAAATAAACCGGGTTTTTGAACACCCTAACAATTTGACTTATATCATGTCCGGTCGATTACCCTGATTCCTGTAGGGGCGGGTTCACCAATAATATTTGCCAAAAAGGGACAATCTCACAAACCCGCCCCGGCAATTGTATTATGGGCGATCGATCGGACATGATATTACTGAAGAAGAATTCAGAATTAAACAGCCAGAATCCAGAAGGGATTCTGTGCGACAGGATGGAGAATCGAGGTTTCAAGCCCCCGATTTTAATCGTGGATCACAAAAAATTCTTTCCGTGACCGTTAACCATCACTTCAGGCATGGGGTATTGGGAATTCAGAATTCTGTCTTCTGACAATCAAGCATCCACGATACAAGCCCCCGGATTCATTCCTTCGCAGACTCAGGACCGGTGAAATAAAAAACCTGTATCCGATGAAACTTGCCCCCCGAATTTATCCGTGGGGTAAATGCTTAAATCTAAAATCTAAAATCTAAAATCTAAAATCCCTTGACTCCTTCTCATTTCTTCTTTCCCTAATTTTAAGTTTCGGCAAGTGTCGAGTATTTTTTGTTTTCTATAAAATATTTGGGGATGTTTCCGGGTCAGTATTGGACGCAGAAACCTAGTTTTTGAACCCCTATACTTCCTTCAGACTATGAATAATAGTTAAAAAAACGGGTTTATAGGCGTCGGAGAGCCTCTAGAAAGGCCGTTTTTGTTATGTTTTATTAATATGTCATGGGGAAGATACAGAGCCTAGGCATTTCGAGTTATATTTAGATTGTGGAAAAGATACGCTGAGAAAATTGCCAAAGCAAAGGCCATTTCTACCCATTGACTCCTGAATGCACTTGCAGTCAGAAACCCGGTTGCTTCATAAAGATAGCGTCTTCAACCGTTCCGAAAAACCTATGCAGATATTGGCCTTCCTAGTCAGCACCTGTACAACATCGGAACGTGCAGTCAAGCGTCTTAACTGACTACGTTCATCTGGTCATAACACCGTGATGTAAACGCCAGCATTATGCACTGTCGAAGGCGATTAATGAACGAGTGAACAGGTTTATAGCCAAGCGTGTCGCTTTCCTAACAAGGGAACGTGAACATTTACCAGGCAAACCTTACTTAGCAATAAGACTGACAGAATAGCTCAAAAATACCACCTCTGAAAATGAGGGGTAGATTTCCAATCTTCTACGAAATTGACCAGACACAGCACAGATGTGCAAATCTTTAGTGACACAGCCGTCAACCAAGTTTTTTCTACAAAGCCGGTTTCTTTATTTAATTTCTGTGATTTATAGCGGTTCTCAAGCGTAGTGAGGTATGGGTTAGTCCTATGCCCTATGCCCTATGCCCTATGCCCTATGCCCTCTGTCCTATGAGCACCTCATGTTACTGAGAAAGACTATATATATTTTACCCATTAAAAACCTATGAAAACCATCAAAAATATTCAAAAAACGTCGAAATTCCTCTCAAAAGTAAGAATAAGCAAACTGACACTTGCTCTGCAAATAGTCTTAATAAATCTTTACTTTGTGCAAGCCAAAGCAGAAGGTCAAACAATTGTTCCAGCGGCGAACGCAACAGGCACTACCGTCACTCCCGCAGCCCAAAACGGAACTCCTGGGCAGCCAACTCGCTTCGATATTCAAGGCGGACAATTATCGAGCGATCGACAAAATCTTTTCCACAGCTTTAAAGAATTCGGCTTGTCGGAAAATCAGATTGCCAACTTTATATCAAACCCCAACATTCGCAACATTTTAGCGGGCATAGGCGGCGGCAACCCGTCGATTATTAACGGCTTAATTCAAGTAACCGGCGGCAATTCTAACTTGTTTCTGATGAATCCATCCGGCATCATATTTGGCAACAGTGCCAGCTTAAACGTGCCGGCTTCTTTCACAGCAACCACCGCCACCGCTATTGGATTTGGTTCAAACTCGTTTAACGCTGTCGGTAGTAGCACCTACACATCTCTGACAGGCGCGCCCAATTCCTTTGCTTTTGGGGCCGATCGAGCAGGGGCAATTATCAGCACGGCAGACTTAGCCGTCAAGTCAGGGCAGAACTTAACCTTGCTCGGCGGCACCGTTGTCAGCACCGGCAGCGTTTCTGCCCCAGGCGGTCAAATTACCGTAGCATCAGTTTTGGGGACAAATTTAGTGCAGATCCGCCAGCGAGGCAATTTGCTGAGTTTGGAAATCGAGCCGCCCTCAGCGACTAGCACCACAGAAACATCCAGCACAGCTTCGACATTCTCGATCGCAACCTTGCCCGAACTGCTCACAGGCATCGGTGAAACGAACGCTACAGGCCTCAGCGTCAATGCCAGCGGTGAAGTGGTACTCACGGCGTCTAACCGAGCAGTAGCTGCGGGGGACGTTGCAGTAAAAGATGCAAACGCTGGGGCGATCGAAATTCAAGCAGCCAACACCATTGCAGCCAGCGGAAACCTGACAAGTTCCCAAGGCGGCCCCATCGCCCTAGAAGCTGGTGGCGACATTAGGACTGCGGATCTCGACTCCCACTCCGACACCACCGCAGGCGGCAACATCACCGTCACCAGCCGTACAGGAAAAGTAGAAACAGGCAATATCAACGCAGGATCGATCGACAAAACGAGCAACGCCGGAGACGTTAGTATTGCAGCACCCTCAAGCAGCATTCAAACAGGGTTCATAGACGCCAACTCCGAGGAAAAACAAGGCGGCGCAGTCACCCTCAACGCGCGCAACGACATACAAGTAACCCATATCAACACCGAAGGCCGAACGGGCGGAGGAGAGATTTACATTACAGCCGGCGATAATTTCCGAGCGACAGGCACTTTCACAAACGATAACAACTGCTTGTCGCAACCTTGCAGCATTTCCGCATCCACTACTGGTAGCGCTAATGGTGGAAATATCACCATTGGCTACGGTGGTGGCGAAGCCTCGAACACTCCTTTCAGCGTCGGGCCCGACTATAACAAACTCAACGGTACTGCTGGCAGCATTGCCACTGGGGGTCCAAAGAAGGAAAATGTTATTACACAGGGAAGTTATTTCAGCCCCGATCCTCAGATAGTACAGCCGACCCAAATTAACATTACGGCTTCTTCAGTATCGCCAGCACCCGCACCGACACCAGCAGCGACACCGACACCAGCACCAGCAGCGACACCAACACCAGCACCCGCAGCGACACCAACACCAGCACCCGCAGCGACACCAACCCCAGCACCTGCAGCGACACCAACACCAGCGCCGACACCAGCACCCACACCAGCGCCGACACCAGCACCGACCCCAGCGCCGGCCCCAGCGCCGACACCCGCGCCGACACCCGCACCGACACCCGCACCGACACCAGCACCAACACCAGCACCAACACCAGCACCAACACCAGCACCAACACCCGCACCAACACCAGCACCAACACCCGCACCGACACCAGCACCTGCACCAGCACCTGCACCAGCACCTGCACCCGCACCTGCACCCGCACCTTTACAAACACTAACGCCTGCACCCGCCCCGGCACCCGCCCCGGCACCGGCACCAGCACCAGCACCAGCACCAACACCAGCACCAGCACCCGCACCCGCACCAGCGCCAGCACCCGCACCCGCCCCGGCACCCGCCCCGGCACCAGCCCCGGCACCAGCCCCGGCACCGGCACCAGCACCCGCACCCGCACCCGCACCTTTACAAACACCAGCCCCGGCACCAGCCCCGGCACCAGCACCAGCACCCGCACCCGCACCAGCCCCGGCACCAGCACCAGCACCAGCACCAGCGCCAGCACCAGCGCCCGCACCAGCGCCAGCACCAGCACCAGCACCAGCACCAGCACCAGCGCCCGCACCAGCGCCAGCACCAGCACCAGCGTCGGTACCAGCGTCGGTACCGAATGTTTTGCCGATCGCACCCACAATTACTCCCACTCCAGCGCCGGTACCCAATGTTTTGCCGATCGCACCCACAATTACTCCCACTCCAGCGCCGGTACCCAATGTTTTGCCGATCGCACCCACAAT
>NZ_JAUBUJ010000076.1:0-10947 GCF_036705405.1 Microcoleus sp. B13-B6 | reverse complement strand
TACTCCAAATCCAGCGCCGGTACCCAATGTTTTGCCGATCGCACCCACAATTACTCCCAATCCAGTGGTTGCGCCTGCTGCTGCGCCGATAAATCTCGCACCGATACCGGAACTCGCAGCCAACCAGCCGCCTAGCACAAATCCTTTATTTTCGCCCAGCTTGCAAGAGCAAAACCAGATATCTAATTCCTTGCAACAGCGCAATTCACCTCCCGCGTCTGCGAATCTTGACGCTTCCAAGTTGCCACCTAACCTCGGCGCTGTTATTTTTCCCGTGGAGGAGAGATTTACCAGCGAGTTTGTCGATTACCTAAATTTGCCATCAACAACTGCGCTCGCCACCCTAGAAGATGCCCAAATTACCCTTCGCAGTGTCCAACAAGCCACAGGCATCAAACCAGCTCTCATTTATATCAGCTTTGTACCCAGGGGTTCTACAGTCGATCGGCCTTACAGCAGTTCCCCCATCTTGCGCGTAGAACAGCAAATTCAAGCCTCTGACGAACTGGAAATGATGGTGATCGCCCCGGAAGGCGTACCCGTTCGCCAGCGCATCTCTGGAACCTCTCGCGCCCAGGTAATGCAAGCTATGGAGAGATTTCGGGCTGAACTGACTAATCCGGTAAAGCGCAACACAAAAAGTTATTTGCCCTTGGCTCAGCAGCTCTACAAGTGGATAGTAGCGCCGCTCGAAGCAGAGTTGCAAGCCAAAGGCATTGAGAATTTATCTTTTATCTCAGATATGGGGTTGCGATCGATACCGATGAGCGCCCTGCACGACGGCAAAGGCTTTCTGGTAGAGCGTTACAGTGTTGGATCGATGCCAAGTCTGAGTTTGACGGATACCAGCGCCACCAATTTTAAAAATACCCAAGTTCTGGCAATGGGGGCGTCGCAATTTCCAGAGATGAGTCCTTTGCCTGCGGTGGAACTAGAAGTATCGACAATCACGCCGCAGCAGTGGCCGGGCAAGTCTTTCTTGAACGAAGCTTTCACCCTGGCTAATTTGAAATCGCAGCGCCAGCAGTATCCTTTTGGGATGATTCACTTGGCTACCCACGCCGAATTTCGAGCTGGAGAGCCCAGCCAATCCTTTATTCAGTTGTGGGATACTAAATTGCGTTTGGATCAGTTGCGGCAAATGAATTGGCACAGCCCGCAAGTTGAAATGTTAGTTTTGAGTGCTTGCAAGACTGCTGTGGGCGATCGAGAGGCCGAGTTGGGCTTTGGCGGGTTAGCCGTGCAAGCCGGGGTTAAATCGGCTATGGCGACTCTTTGGTATGTCAGCGACGAGGGCAGTTTGGGGTTGATGACGGAGTTTTACGGGCAGTTAAAAACTGCTCCGATTAAAACAGAAGCACTGCGGCAAGCGCAATTAGCGATGTTGCGGGGAGAAGTGCGAATTGAAGGGGGGATGCTGCACACTTCTGTTGGCAATCTGCCGTTACCCCCGGAATTGGCAAACACGACGACTCAGAATTTCTCTCATCCTTATTATTGGTCTGCTTTTAGAATGATTGGCAATCCTTGGTAATAAGGTTTGTTTTAGTCGATCGACTGTTTGACTTTGCGGGCGATCGACTATTGGCAAATTGTGAGAGAGGAAGCATGAATGGAGGGGTAGTGATAATTGCCGATTTTGTAACATCTCTTCCATTGTAAGTTAATCGGTGCTGCCATCACGAAGGGAATTCCCTATTTTCATTACTTCGCTTCAGCAACCCCACACGGGAAACAGACTCGCTTTTATCATCTATCATATTGCGTTAGCACCTCAGCCAATTTGTAAACTTCCATCTGAGTCATAAAGTCAATCAAGTCAAGACAACGCACTTGTAGGTTTTTGTCTTGGCTTTGACTGTACAATTGCAGGACTAATTTACTAACTTGGTCTGCTTTAATCCTTCCACGCTGACGAATATCAGAATCATCTGACCTCAAGCCTTCTAGAAAGCGATCGCACACTCGATAAGTAACCTCATTTGGAAGTTTAGCTGTTGTTTTTTCCAAGGCATGAATTAAGTTGTAGTCGTCATTATAAAATGCTCGACTATCAACAAATGCCTCCACTAAACAAATGTAATCACCCAGTTCATCTCCCTCTAAATGCAAGAAGCACCTAGCTGCTTGAGAACGCACTTTTTCAGTCGAATCATCAAAAAAAGATATTAATTTATTTTCACAAAACTCCCGAAAGTGTGCTATACGAAAGTTAGTTACAAATATTTCAGCAGCAGCGATGCGATGAGTTTCTGTACTAGACAGGCAAAGTTCTGCCAGCCAACGTGCCTCTTCGATATTTAGAGATGCTACACAGGCTTGTCTAGTCCCAACCTTTACTACTTCCGGTAACTCACACATAATCATCCGTTCAACAATCGATGCCAGCACTTTAAAATGCGTTTGTAAAGCATAGTACAAAAAATCCTCAACAGTGTGAGTTCCTAGAAGTGCATCTTCGGTATTGCAAAGTTGCTGAAACAAGCTGACAGCTAAATCTCGGTCATAATTCAACATTGCTGTTAGTGCTTCAACAGCACACGATCTAACAGCAATCGAAGAGTCTTGAACTATCTGTTGGAGATGTTCCCGAAAGTAAGATGCGCGATTTTTATCCGCAAAAATTAGTTTGGCTATGGCACTTACAGCACTACCTCGCGTGGAATTAATTCCAGCATTTAAAATATCACCACCATAGTAAACCTGTCCGTTGGAAGTCTCTTGTTCTGGGTTAGGGTCGTTTAAGGCATACCAAGTTACAATATCAAAAGCCTCTTGAGGCCAAGCTAAATCAGCTAATTTCCCCATCAGCAAACTAATCGAACGACCACAAGGATAATTAGGTAATTGGTGGCAAAGCTGACATACCCTAAAAGCAGTTTCAAAATCTATATCAACTTCTGCAATACCGCGTAAAACTGCATTAAAATAAGATGAATTCGCGCTATCGGGAAACCGCCCTATTAATCCAGCAAAGCGCAAAGGCTCCTGTTTTACTTGGCTTTCTAAAAATTTAGATAAGTTATAAGCTCCACCTATTATTTGCCCAGTCCGCTGAAATCCACTTCTAAGATCATTGTAATCATAACGAGCAATAGCCTTTAACCATTGCTCATCAGTCATCTTTTCTGCTGCTTTTTTAGGTATTGGAGAACCAACAATAGAAGCTGCGATTGGCTCTGATGGTTCGATTTCGTCTGATGGTATTAACTGTAAAGCAGTGAACTTACGTTTCCACTCCTGTAACCGACGATTAGCTATTTCTGTGCGTCGCGAGGAATCAATCGCATCTAGCAAAAGAAACTGTGGATAGCCTCGGAATTTAAGAGCTATAGTAGATTTTGGAGCTTCTGTATAGTAATCAAGAATCAAAGTTTCAAGCTTTAGTAAGTTTTCATGAGAACAATGCGTCGTAATTGCTTTTAGTAAAAGTTGGGTATAAAAGTAAACTTCATGACGAATAATTCCATTACGATCTACCAATCCTCCTGTTTGAAGTCGTGCTGTTTGTTCGCAGAGGTAATCAATGGCTTCATCGGCAAATATTTCTCCATTCGCAGTGTAGGCACGAATCAACAGAAACTGGATTGTTTCAAAATAGGAGTTACGAAGATGCTGCTCTGCGAGGAGCGAAAAGTCTTCAGGATGGTTCGCAGCCAAATTCGATATTGCCTCTTCCATTCCACTTAATAAGGCATCATGAATCTCATAGCCTTTACCATGAATTCGGCAATACCAGACCAAATCAGGCCAAGGTGGATTATTTTGCTTCAGAGAGGTTAGATCCATCACCCGAAGCATAAAAGGAAGTAAGTATTTAATAAAAGCTCTGGGAGCATTACGGACGCTTGCTATTAAAATTTCTTCTGAAAAATTGCTGTAAGGTAGGGCGCTAGAGCTTCGATCGAACAAATTGGGTTGTCCAGCAGCAATACTTAAATCTAAATACCGATTGAAATAGCAAGCAATAGCTTCACAAGCCCATTCTGGGCGATGTTTAGGTAAAGAATCTATTCTCATCCAGAAATCACGACTAGAATCGATTATTTCTCGTGGTTCGTCCAGAATCCCTTCACCAATCAGTCGCAGGAAAAAGTCGAAAAAACGACGAGAAGGAACAAGTTCTGCCCCTTGTATAAGGTGGTTTAGCCGATTATGCCATGCTTCTGATACGCCAATAAAAGGCTCTGCTAGCTCAGCCACCCGCTCCGGTATCTGCCTCTGCATAATAGATAGCAGCGTTATCGTTTGCTCGATACGCTCGTCGTTCTCATCCCTGAGCCATTTTTCTATTAATCGTAGAGAGTCTAGTAGTTGGAACCAACGAACCGAGCTACGCAAAGTTCGCCAGACTTGTTGTGTGATAGGCTCGGATTCGTCACCCATCAAGGGAGCTATAATTTCCCACTCCTCTTGTGTGGGGTCATCTAGCGCTGCAAGCAGGGAAAATACTACCTTTTTTATGTGAAAACGAATGTTAGAGCTAGTGAGTAAAGCTTGGAGGTCGGCAAGATAGCGATCGCGCTCTGCATCCCTTTCGTAAACTAAGATTTGGCGAACTTGAGCGCGGCGAAACAGATGTTGCTGTTCTCTATTTCCCAAAAACTCCAATAATTCCTGATCCTCACCTGCAAAACGACGGGCAAAAGCATAGTCAAAAAAACCTTCATGAAAAAATGAATACTGCTGCCCCTCTAGAATCAATACGTGTTCGGAGGCCAGCCATTCAGCAGTCTTTCCATATTCATCCACACGAGCTTTGGGAGCAGACAACCTCTGATGTTTACTCATGTAATCACAGAGAGTGTATATTACATTCGTCCAATGCTCAGAAGCACCAAGCCGACCGTGAATAACATCCTTTTTATAGTCCCAGAACTTATCGTATATATCTTTTGCTGTCCTAAAGTTGAGGACATTAGCTTTTGAAACTTCTGCAACTTCTGCTAGCAATCTCAAGTGCAAAGGAATAGATAACAATTCAAGTTGCTTATTGTTCAGTAAGCTGCTATCTAATCCCAGTTCTGCAACCATCTCTCGCACTTTTTCGTGAGACAGGCGGCTAATTATCACTGTCTCGGCAATGCCATTCTCACCTGTTAAACGCTTAAGTCTGCAGTCATAATCTAGGTCAAACTTGCGACAGGCTAGTAGTAGACGCATTTGTGGATAAGCTTTAACCTGGTCGATGATTAGATCGATACATTCAAAAAACTGAGAATTGCGACCAGAAGCTTTACTTACAGCATCAAGCTGATCGATAATCAGGACACAATCACGCCCTTGTGCAATATTTGCTAGAACATGAGCAGGAGAACCGGGTAAATTTTCTAGCTGTTTTCCGATTTGATCGGGTGAGTCTGTTGGGTCTAAACGATCTACCCGAAAAGCTATTAACGGGATACCCTCTTTACGAAGCGCTTCCACAGCTTGAAGAATGACGCCGCTTTTACCAACTCCAGCTTCACCTGCAACTAATACACCGCCTTTACTATCTAGTGAGGTGAGCTTATTTAAAATAATGTCTACTTCATCTCTGGGGATTACTGCTCCTGCGATCGCTTCTTTCTGCAAACGAGAAAGGTAGCGATCGTTCACTCGATCGACAGCAGCCAAAACGTGAGGGTCTTTGCCCCACTCGCGACGGCGATAGCCTCTTTCTTCCAATAGGTAATGCCAGATATCATGTGCTGTTAACTCATTCCTAATTCTGTTTTGCGCTAGTTCAGCCAGTTCAATCCTTACAGTTTTTGAATCGCCCTCAACTAAAGCTGCTAAACGATTATCAACAGTATTAACCAGAAATTGCTCGCCAACTGTTTCCACTTTGACTCGCTTGATCGCTTCGTAAGCATCTGTGCGAGAACAATTTTCCCATTTCTGAAGGAGCGTATCGAAGTGACCAGATAGTTTTTTATTAAGATAAGTTTGCTCAAACTCTGTCAATGATGCAGCATCTCTTGCATCCATCGCTAACCTTTGCAATTCTTCTGCATCTTGAGTAGAAATAAATACACAAGAAACATCTGGATTACTAAGACTTCTCCAAAAGTCAGATAGGACTTGAACTTGTTGAGCTTCCAAAGATTTTAGTGTCCAGCGCCCAAGCCCACTTTTTTGTCGCTTAACTTGGTGATACTCCAATTTACCATTTCGACGAATAAAAAACTCTATGCCGTCTATACCTGGTGGTTCTAGACTAATAGAATCGGCTTTCTCATCCATGACATCAACCATACAATGCACAGTCCACCGACCTTCATAGCGATTGCCTAGTTTGTCTGCTACCCCACCAGCAAAAGTCATATCGTCCCTCTCTTTTTAATCTCTGCTTAAAAAGGTTGCAGTATAAAACTTGCAACATCGTTATCTGTTAACCATTATGTGCGATCGCACCCTGAACATCCTCTCAGCAACGGCGGATGCACCAAAAGAACCCTAAAACCCAGGAAATAGAGGGGGGGTACGTTTGATGTGTTTGTGCGCGTAAATGGCGCGATCGCCCCCTCAAGTGCAATTCCTAACCTCGTTTCAATCTCCCTGCGGCAAATTCTCCAGCCAAACCTCTAAATCCTCGATCGACTGAAAATCTAACAATTCCTCTGCTAGAGTTTCAATTTGCTCGATCGACAAATCAGCAATTCTAGTCGTGATAGATTCCGGTAATGTTCCAACTCGCCGATTTAACAGACGGCGATTTAACTGACGTAAAATCAAGGCTCTTCCTTCTTGTTCGCGACCTTGAACAATGCCTTGCACAATGCCTTGTTCAATGCCTTGCTCAATGCCTTCTTCCTTAGCTTCCCGATAAAACCGAGTTTCCTCAAGCGTAATCCCTAACATCGCCTCTGCCTCCCTTCGGTTCAAATTTGTAAACTTTTGACATCCTCCCACCACTAATTTGGAGTACCGAATATAGTGGGGGATTCCCAAGAATTCTTGGTTCGCAGTTCATCGAGCCAACTTAGAGCAAGAACGTCTCCGTTCTTAAGCCAGAGGTTAGTTTCTCCCTGCGCTTTTGAGCTTTTGGCTCCAGATTCCGTATGCCCTACGGTACTGTTTAAATATTCAGCTAACAGCTTGAATCCTTTTGCCAAAATGTTTTTTGCGGCATTGTGGTCGCGATCTAAAACCGTGCCACACTGGTTACATCGATGCGTCCTGGTGCTAAGAGTTTTCTTCACTTTCGATCCACAGCACGAACAATCAACAGTCGTGTTTCGAGGTGGAACAGCGATAACAATGACACCGTGAACCAGGGCCAAATATTGAAGCCATTGAGTGAATTGATACCATGATGCGTCGCTAATAGACTTAGCTAAGTGGTGATTTTTCACCATGTTTCGTATCTTCAAGTATTCGTAGACAATTAGGTCGTTATATCTAACTAGCGCCAGAGCATCTTTACGAGCCTTGTCTTCACGCTGTCTACTTACCTTGAGATGTTGTTTGGCTAAAGCCCTGCGAGCTTTATGGTATCTATTAGACTGCTTTTTGCCCCTGATATGCTTCTTAGAAACCCGGCGTTGCAGCATCTTGAGGCGACGTTCGGACTTTCTCAGATATCGAGGGTTATTGACAGTATTTCCATCAGAATCGGTGTAGAACTCTTTAAGCCCTAAGTCGATTCCCGTCATTTTTCCTTGAAACTCATGCTCCTCTCTTCTATCCCAGTTCACTAAGAACTGAGCGTAGTAGCCATCAGCAAGTCTGATAACTCGAACCCTAGAGATTTGTTTTTCTGAATACCAGACCAAATCCCTAGAGCTCCATAAGTTCATCGCTCCTACTTCAAAACCATCGGTGAAGGTTATCTGTCTTCTATCAGCAGATAATTTCCATCCACTGTTTTTGTACTCAATGGAACGGCTGAACTTCTTGTATTTGGGGTAGCCTTTTTTACCAGGCTTACCCAATCTACAGTTTTCATAAAAACGCCCAATAGCAGACCACGCTCTATCTGCGTGAGCCTGTCTAGCTTGAGAGTTAAGCTTCTTCGTCCAAGGGGTTTCCTTGTTTTTAGCTAGTACCGAGCAAAGCTTTTGGAGGTCATTCCTAGTGACTCCTTTGTTATCTTCCCAATATCGCAGACAAGTGTTGCGGATGAATTGTCCGGTGCGGATTGCTTCATCCAACTTACTGTACTGTGATTGAGTTCCTTTTAACTTTGCTTCTATTACTAACATGGTAGAATGATACCACATTTTACCCAACACAAACACGGGTAGAATTATAATGATTCGCTATCGCTCAATCGTTAGCGGGTCGGCATTCATCTCGCCGCTAAACCATCGGGGGTACTCGCGGATCTCGATAAATCCCCCTCGGTTATAGCGGGAGCCTTCTGCGGACATTAAGGTAAAATATTGAATCTCGACGCATTAACCCAACATCTCCTCTAACCTATGCAACTGCTCGAACCCTCAGTCGATTTTAGATTTTAGATTTTAGATTTGACTCGCCTTGATAAATCTGGGAGGTTGAGCTTTACTCTAAAATTTGGGGAGTATCCACAACGATTGTCGGGGGCTTCCGTTTTTTTGCTGGTTGCAAAAACAGCAAATGGGTAATCAGCTCAATCAATTCTAAAGGATTCCAGATAGCCCCAGATCAAAAAACATCCTATATTTTCAGTCCTAGACGCACTCCCGACCAAGAAACGGGGTTTTTTACTTAATCTCTGGGTAAAAACGAAGGATTTTCCTAAAACCCGGTTTCTGGCCCCCCGTGCGTAAGTCCTAATTTTGTTAATCGGCGATCGAATTTCGCCCATCAGCATTCCGTGTTTCCTTACTGGGAACTCGTCCAACCTCAAGCCCTCAGCCAGAATCAACAAGTGTGACTTGACGGGGTGACACTCGTCTGGTGGGTCAATAGTAGCTTGTTTGATGCGTCCGCGCGATCGCCCGCCCGTACCTCAACAACCGCCAAAAACTCAGAATTGCCACAAAAATTCAAAATCTCAAACCCAAAACTGCCCAACGCCAGTACGATCGATCTAGTTAGCAAAAATAAGTAAAAACACTAGCGGAGTAATTTTTATGGATCTGGTCGTACTCCAGAACTGGCTGGACAACATCTCCTTTGCCGTTTTGTTCTCCACAATGCTCATTTACTGGGTTGGCGCAGCATTCCCCGGCATTCCCTACCTGGGGGCCCTAGGAACCGCAGGAATGGGCGTCGCCAACCTATCCATCGCCGCTTTACTCGGTTCTCGATGGATAGAAGCCGGCTACTTCCCCTTAAGCAATCTCTACGAATCCCTATTTTTCCTAGTTTGGGGAATCACCGCCATCCACCTAGTCGCGGAAAACATGAGTCGTTCCCGCTTAGTAGGAGTAGCGACATCCCCCGTAGCAATGGCAATATCCGCCTTTGCAGCCCTGACTCTGCCGGCAACCATGCAATCTGCAGAGCCCCTAGTACCCGCCCTCAAATCAAACTGGCTGATGATGCACGTTAGCGTCATGATGCTAAGTTACTCAACTTTAATGGTAGGAGCGCTACTGGCGATCGCCTTTTTAATCGTCACCCGCGGCCAAAAAATCGAACTCACCGGTAGTTCTTTCGGCACCAACAGCAACCGCAACGGCAACTACCGCCTCCAACGCCCTCAAAACCCCGAACCTCAAATTGCAGAAACCAGCGCCGACAGCGCCTTAGTTTTCAGCGAACCCTCTTTCAACTCCAACAATAACGGTTTAGGCACCACCGCAGTGCTCGAATTAGCCACCGTTCAAACCGCATCAACCGCCCCAACTCAAACCGCAGAACTTCTCTCGCCCCAGCGCTTGAATCTAGCAGAAACTCTTGATAACATTAGCTATCGCATCATCGGTTTAGGATTCCCTTTACTGACAGTTGGCATTATTGCCGGTGCGGTTTGGGCTAACGAAGCTTGGGGCTCATACTGGAGTTGGGACCCGAAAGAAACTTGGGCGCTAATTACTTGGTTGGTATTTGCTGCCTACCTGCACGCCCGCATTACTCGTGGCTGGCAGGGAAGACGCCCAGCAATTTTAGCTGCCACAGGTTTTGTGGTAGTTTGGATTTGCTATCTAGGCGTTAATCTGTTAGGCAAAGGTTTGCATTCCTACGGTTGGTTTTTCTAATTCCTAATCCACCAATCAGCCAAAGAAGAACAGGATAAGTCAAAGAATCGGGATTAATCTCATCTCCGGTTGTAGGGTGGGCAATTCCCACCTTACTCAACCAGCGAGATTCTAATAATTAACTCCCTCTTCCTTCTTATAACTTCGGTCTTCCTCACATCCGTTACATCCGTTACATCCGTTACATAATCCGTTGCCGAACTTCCTTCATTAAAATAAGGACAATTAATATGGACGAATCCCCAATATTTCCCCAAGAAGACGATGTTGTGTCTGCCCCTACCAGCGCTTTGATGTATCAATGTACATTCAAAGTCAGCGAATTTATGGCCATTATGCAGGCGAAATTGGTAGACGAAAAATTATTCTCAGACGGCTTGGATTGCGAGCTATTAAGTGCTGGCAAAGACTGGACTAAAGGAAAACTTAGAATGCGTCTGGAGTTCATTCCGCTTGAACCTGAAATCAAAGAACAAAAAGCCCTTCCTGCCGCTGCCGAAAGATCGGACACCGTGCAAAACTATGCCGTAGATAGCTCAAGTCAAACCGATATAGATGAGCCATTAAATCAATGTGACTCAACAGAAATAAATAATCATTTTCCTATTTCTAGGTATCCAGACCGCGACCCCCAAAGTATAGGAATGTGGAGCTAGGAAGGCAAAAACTGAGATATTTGGAGAGGGGGATGCTTCCCCTTCTTTGCTCAAAATCCATCCGTTAAATCCCGGACACTGCTCGTTTTCTAAGGAATGAGAATTAAATAACTTCCACAAGTTTGTGGGATGGGCGTCCCCCCCGTCCAAAAAGGACGGGCGGGACCCCCCACCCACCA
>NZ_JAUBUJ010000075.1:0-43355 GCF_036705405.1 Microcoleus sp. B13-B6 | reverse complement strand
CCGTCCTTTTTGGACGGGCGGGACGCCCATCCCACAATAACAATTAAAATTGTAAGTTATTTAATTCGCGATCCTAATTTGGTGTGCAGTAAACTCACAGCCATGTAATAATAGCCACTTAAGGCTACAAAACTTAACAAAAAAACTTGACAAATTATATATTAATACCAGGATTGCGGTGACAAAAAAGAACGATCGCCCTTCCATTCAAAAAGAACGATCGTCCTTTACACCCTCTTTCTATCTAAATCATGAAACTGCGTCGATCGCACGCCCTAATGCGGCTTGTTAAGCGTCAATATCGAGTTCGCGCACTAAAAAAGCCCATTCATCTGCCAATTCTTCAATCACTTTAGCAGTAGGTTTGCCGCCCCCGTGTCCCGCTTTAGTTTCAATGCGAATTAACACTGGTTTTTCTCCCGCGTGGGTTTCTTGCAAAGCAGAAGCAAACTTGAAAC
This sequence comes from Microcoleus sp. B13-B6, assembly GCF_036705405.1. NCBI lineage: Bacteria > Bacillati > Cyanobacteriota > Cyanophyceae > Oscillatoriales > Microcoleaceae > Microcoleus > Microcoleus sp. B13-B6. Next base: position 42,897 of record NZ_JAUBUJ010000075.1, on the reverse strand, counting down.
TGTGGGCCGGAACCACCCGATCGTCGTGATCGGCAGTTGTAATCATTGTCGCCGGATAAGCCGTTCCCGGTTTGAGATTGTGCAACGGAGAATAGCCGTGAATTGTGGAAAATTCTTCGGGATTTTCCGGCGAACCGTATTCAGAAGTCCAAGCCCAACCAATGGTAAATTTGTGGAAGCGCAACATATCCAAAACGCCGACTGCGGGCAATGCTGCACCGAACAATTCCGGCCGCTGAGTCATGCAAGCCCCCACTAATAAACCGCCATTGCTACCGCCTGCGATCGCCAATTTTGCAGGCTTGGTGTACTTGTTTTCGATCAACCATTCAGCGCCAGCTATAAAGTCATCAAACACATTTTGCTTATTCAACTTTGTCCCTGCTTGGTGCCATGATTCGCCGTACTCGCCACCTCCCCGCAAACAGGCGATCGCATAAACTCCGCCCATCTCTAACCACACTATCCTGCTAACAGAAAAACTCGGAGTTAGCGAGATACCAAAACCACCGTATCCGTAAAGGTAGGTGGGGTTATTGCCATCCAAGTGCAAGCCTTTCTTGTGGGTGATAAACATGGGTACTTGCGTACCGTCTTTGCTTGGGTAAAATACTTGTTTTGTCTCGTAATCGTCGGGATTAAAATCGACATTGGGCTGCCGATAAATCGTACTTTCATCTGTCACCAGATTATACCGATAAATGGTGTTTGGTGCAGTGAAACTGGTGTAAGCATAAAAAGTTTCGGTGTCGTGCCGCTTGCCGCCGAATCCTCCCACCGAACCGATTCCCGGCAAAGCTATTTCTCGCGCGAAACAGCCGTCTAAGTTGAAGATTTTAATTTGGGTGTAGGCGTCTTTCAGATAAGAAGCCACAAATTGATTGTTCAGCAGGCCAATGCCTTGGAGGGTTTCTGCTGCTTCGGGGATAATTTCTGTGAACCCCCCCTCCCTGGGCGACGGGGGGGTTTCGTCACCAGCGAGGGATGAAGGAGGTGGGTTGTTGGTGTCGATCGCAATTACCCGGCCGCAAGGTGCATTTAAGTCAGTTTGAAACCAGAACAGAGGGCCTTCATTGTCGATGAAGCTGTACTCTGCCTCGAATTCGTTAATGAGTTCTACAACAGGCGATTCAGGGGCTGTTAAGTCTTTATAGAAAATCAGGTTTTTTGTTTCAGTTCCCTGCCAAACTGATATAATTAGATATTTGCCGTCTTCAGTGACGCCGCCGCTAAATCCCCATTCTTTTTGGTCTGGGCGATCGTAAATCAATACGTCTTCTGATTGGGCTGTTCCTAACTTGTGATAAAACAGTTTTTGGTAATAGTTAACGTCTTCGTGCTTGCTTTTTTCGTTGGGTTCGTCGTAGCGGCTGTAAAAAAAGCCTTTACCGTCGTGAGTCCAGGATGCGCCTGAGAATTTCACCCACTTTAAATGATCCGATAAATCTGCACCTGTTTCGATATCGCGGACTTTCCATTCTTGCCAGTCGGAACCGGAAGTTGACAAACCGTAAGCCATGTATTTGCCGTCTTCGCTGATAGCTATCCCACCCAAAGCAACAGTTCCGTCTTCTGAGAGAGTGTTGGGGTCAATTAATACTTTGGGTTCGTCGTCGAGGGATGTTAATGTGTAGAGTACGGATTGATTTTGCAGGCCGTCATTCTTGTAGTAGAAATAGCGAGATCCTTCTTTGAAAGGTATGCCGTATTTCTCGTAATCCCAAAGTTGAGTCAGGCGCTGTTTGATTTTTTCCCGCGCCGGAATTTCGTTGAGGTAGGCAAAAGTGACTGCGTTTTGGGCTTCCACCCAAGCTTGGGTTTCCTCCGAGTCAGGGTTTTCCAGCCACCTGTAGGGGTCGGATACTTTGACGCCGTGGTAGTCGTCTGTTTGGTCGATTTTGCGGGTTGTGGGGTAGCTTAAAGGTCGATCGAATTGGGTCATGATTTTTTACTACTCTCGGTAACTTTTTCCAGTTTACCCTTTCGCGGCAGTGACAGGGGAGAGTAGCTCAATTTGGGATTTGAGATTTTATCCTAAATCTTGGTTAAATAAGTAACCCCACCTCAAAAAACCGAATACTTTGATACCTGAATCCTTTAAAATATTGGGTGTCTAACATAGAACCTATCGCCAATAAATACTATTTTAAAATGAGATATAATTAATTTAGTTTCTTTCGGAATAAAGTGCTTCCCAAGAATGACTAAATTTCCCCATGACCAGTTTGCCAAAGAATACCTAAGAGAGTTATTGTCACCTCTAGGAGAAGTAGAAACCAGTAAAGATGTTTCTGCTCAAGTTCGAGAAATTGATATCTGGTTTAAACCCACTTCTGTATCGCCTGAATACGTAGAGAATTTAGGTTTGTTAGGTCAAATGACTGCGACTGTGGCTGCGATCGAACCATTTCGCAATGCCGTCAATACAGAGGATATTTTCAGTTGTGTTGTCAAACTTTTAAATACTAGGGCAGAATTACTGCGCCGAGCTAATCGAGAAGAGCAACGTTTAGAATCCCAACAATTACCCAGATTGTGGATTCTGACTCCCACTGCTTCGGAGGCTTTGTTAAGCAGCTTTAATTTTATGATTCCAGAAGAGTCAGAAGGTTGGGGGAGGGGGGTTTATTTTCTATCGGAAGTTTGGCGAGTAGGATTGATAGCTATCCACCAGCTACCGAATGTTCCAGAAACGATGTGGTTGCGGATTTTAGGTAAGGGTAAAGTACAGCAAGGGGCGATCGCGGAATTAACAAGATTGCCTGTTGATAGTCCCCTACGAGCTAATACGCTAGAATTATTGTACAACCTGCAAGCGAATCTGCAAGTAAATTTAGCAGCTAGTACCCCAGGAAATCAGGAAGATAAGGAGTTAGTTATGGCGCTCGTACCTCTGTTACAACAAAAAATAGATGAGGCCACACAACAAGGAAGAGAAGAAGGAAGAGAAGAAGGAAGAGAAGAAGGAAGAGAAGAAGGAAGAGAAGAAGGAAGAGAAGAAGCACAGCGGTTGATTTTGCAAAACTTTCTGCAAGTCAGATTTGGGGATTTAGACGCTAAGACAATTGCCTTTTTTGCCTCTGTCTCGGCTTTACCTGTTGGTGAATTCACTATGTTGTTAGTGCAATTATCCACATTGCCAATTGCCCAAGCAGATAGACAACAAGTACAAACTTTAATCGCCGAAAATGTCTTGAGAAAGCGCTTTGGTCAATTAGAAGTAAACACCGTCAATCTCATCCCAAATTTGCTCGCATTGTCGGCCGAAAATTTATCGCTATTGCTGTCACAACTGCCGGATTTGTCAATAGAAGAACTAATGGCTCGAATAGAAAACTCTTCCCTTTGAGTAAAAAAAGAGCGATTAAGCTCGATCGAGTTCTTGTGGAAAGTAGGGGTTGGGCGTCCCGCCCGCCAGAAAACACAATTTAGATGCGGGACAAATTATAACTAATCCAACTCCCTCCTTCCTTCCAAAGCACGAGCCAATGTAACTTCATCGGCATATTCCAAATCTCCCCCCATCGGCAAACCAAAAGCTATGCGCGTCACTAGGGTAAAAGGTTTTAATAAGTGACCGATATAAAGAGTAGTAGTTTCGCCTTCCACGCTGGGACTAATAGCAATAATTACTTCCTTAACCTTTTGCTGGCTGACGCGCCGCACTAACGGTTGAATGTTCAATTGTTCGGGGCCAATTCCATCCATCGGCGAGATAACGCCGCCAACAACGTGATATTTACCCATGTATTCCCGCGTTTTTTCTAAAGCGATTACGTCGCGGGATTCTGATACTACACAAATGGTATGAGTGTCGCGGTTGGTATTGCGGCAAATTTCGCAAACAGGGTCAGCAGATAAGTGAAAGCATACTTGACAGAAACCTACTTGCTGTTTGGCATCAATCAAAGATTTAGCTAGGGCTTGCACTTCTTCTTCCGGTCGCTTCAAAATATGTAAAGCTAGCCGCTGGGCTGTTTTTGGGCCGACTCCCGGCAAGCGCTGCAATTGTTCGATTAAACGAGCTAAAGGTCGAGTGTACATTAAAAATTGGCGGTAATTGGTAATATCATTTCTGGTTGATTCGCGACAAGATAATTTGTGCGATGTAGGGGCGGGTTTTACCAACCATCTATGTTTAAAACTAAGTATATCATAAACCAGTCCCGCCCATACACTGAGGAATATTGACTAATTTACCCTCCACTAATTTTAGCTTTGTAGCCTAATTTTGTGATAATTTCTAGCAACTTTTGCTTGTGTTCGCCTTGAATTTCGATTTCATTATCTTTGACTGTGCCGCCAGTACCGCATTGGGCTTTTAGCTGCTTGGCTAAAGTTGCTAATGTTTCGGGTTTTTCCTGAAAGCCGCTGATGATTGTAACTGTTTTGCCGCCGCGTCCTTTTCGGGATGCTTCGATTTTGAGGTTTTGTTGATTGGGGGGAACTTCGGCAACTCCCCGTTGGAGGGCGGCCGAGTTGTCAACGTTGCCAAACTCGGAGTAAACTATTCGTTTGCCCTCGGTTGTTTTGCTGTCAGAATCTTTGCGTTTGGATGCTGCCATAGGTTAAGATGCTTGAACTTTTTTTACTGGTATTTCTAGTTTTAGCGGATTGGGTGTAAGGCGGCGATCGCTCGTTTAGACTCTGATATTATACCTATTGTATTAGCCCATCAAGGGTTCAGGGAATTATAATGAAATTTGTTCGATCGCCTCAAGTCCCCAAGCAATTTGGTACGATCGACTAAGCGCGCGATCGACACGCCCGCCTCTAGCTTACCCGCCAATCTAAAAAATCTAAAATCTAAAATCTAAAATCAAATGACAGTCACCCCCCTGCATCTCACCACCGAAACCAGCGCCCAACGCCCCGACTCCCTCGGCAGATTCGGCAAATTCGGTGGCAAATACGTCCCCGAAACCCTGATGCCCGCTTTATTTGAACTAGAAGCCGCTTTCCACAAATACCGCAGCGAACCGGAATTTCAACAGCAACTCCAACAACTGCTCAAAGATTATGTCGGCCGCCCCAGCCCTTTGTATTTCGCCGAACGCCTCACCGAACACTACGCTAAAGCAGACGGAACTGGCCCGCAAATTTACCTCAAACGCGAAGATTTAAACCACACGGGAGCTCACAAAATCAACAACGCTTTAGCTCAAGCATTGCTGGCAAAACGCATGGGCAAAAAGCGGGTAATTGCTGAAACTGGTGCCGGTCAACACGGCGTTGCTACCGCCACAGTTTGCGCTCGTTTTGGTATAGAATGCGTTGTCTACATGGGCGTTCACGACATGGAAAGACAGGCTTTAAATGTGTTTAGAATGCGCTTGATGGGTGCCGAAGTGCGGCCGGTGGCTGCAGGTACGGGAACGCTGAAAGATGCGACTTCCGAAGCGATTCGCGACTGGGTGACAAATGTCGAAACAACTCATTACATTCTCGGTTCCGTAGCGGGCCCGCATCCTTACCCGATGATGGTACGCGATTTCCATGCAGTAATCGGTGAAGAAACCCGCGCTCAGTGCCAGGAAAAGTGGGGTGGTTTGCCGGATATTTTATTAGCTTGCGTCGGCGGCGGTTCTAATGCAATGGGTCTTTTCCACGAGTTTGTCGGGGAAGAAACTGTTAGATTGATTGGTATTGAAGCGGCGGGCGAAGGTGTGGAAACTGATAAACACGCTGCTACTTTGACTAAAGGAAGTGTGGGAGTTCTGCACGGGGCAATGAGTTATTTGCTGCAAGATAATGAAGGTCAAGTGATTGAGCCGCATTCGATTAGTGCGGGTTTGGATTATCCGGGTGTGGGGCCGGAACACAGTTATTTGAAGGATGCGGGCAGGGCTGAATATTATAGCGTAACTGATGCAGAAGCGCTGGAAGCATTTCAGCGGCTTTCGCAGTTGGAGGGGATTATTCCGGCTTTGGAAACTTCTCACGCGATCGCCTATTTGGAGACTCTGTGCCCGCAGCTAACAGGCAATCCGCGCATTGTGCTTAACTGTTCGGGACGCGGCGATAAAGACGTGAACACTGTGGCGAAGGTTCTGAATATCTAGGTTAGCGGAATGTGGGGCGATCGCCCTGTAGGAATTGGTAACAATTAATTGGTGTTAACTTAAGACTAAAATCCTTTGTATCTCTCGTTTGTATCGAAGTCTAGATCCCCCCTAGCCCCCCTTAATAAGGGGGGGACTGGAAGCGTTCAAAGTCAACCCCTACTCCCCTTATTAAGGGGGAGTAGGGGGTATGCGAGGGGGATCTAGAGGCTTATCCTCAGACGGTATACTCATATTACTTTTGGCATTAAGTTGACACTAATGGTAACAATTAACTTTATTTTTCGTTTGATTTCATGTCCAAAGGTTTGATTTCGATTTGCTTGGGATTGTTGACAATCCTGCCTAAGTGTGACACTTCCATTCCTACGCGATCGCTGCCACAAACTCCCATGAATACTAATGTTGCTTCGAGTGCTATTACTGACTTAGAAAAAGCGGTTAACCAACAGATAAATCAATACCGAGCATCTAAGAAGTTGCCGCCGCTGAGTGTCGATCCGCGAATCAGTCAGATAGCAAGAATTCACAGCGAAAATATGGCTAACGGTAAAGTACGTTTCAGCCACGATGGATTTGAGGGGCGGGCGAAAGCAATTACGATTCCTTATCAAAGTGTAGCTGAAAATCTTGCTTACAATATGGGCTACAGCGACCCGGTACGCAATGCTGTTGAGGGTTGGATTAAAAGTGACGGCCACCGTAAGAATATGGAGGGTCAGTTTAATGTGACCGGTATTGGGGTTGCGAAAAATGCCAAAGGCGAGTATTATTTTACTCAGCTTTTTGTCCGCAGTCGATAAGCGGGAGGAAGAAGGAAGTTCGGCAACGGATTCTGTAACGGATGTAACGGATGTAACGGATGTAACGGATGTCAGTCCGATGGAAGCCGGAAGAGGGAAGAGGGAAGAAGGCAGTCAACAGTCAACAGTCAACAGTCAACAATTACTAATAATGGAATTTGCAGATTTTCAAGTGTGCGATCGTGATATTCCCGATTCTCTCTTATCTTACTATTTGACAGCAGAGGCGATCGCCGTTGATACGGAAACAATGGGTTTGCTACCCTGGCGCGATCGCTTGTGTTTGGTGCAGTTGTGCAATCCAGAAGGTAAAGTTGCAGTGGTGCGGATTGCCAAAGATCAGACAGCAGCACCGAATTTAAAGAAGTTAATGGAAGCCGAAAATATTGAGAAAGTATTTCATTTTGCGCGCTTCGATATGGCAACAATGCGTTACAATTTAAGTATTGACGTTGCACCAGTTTTCTGCACCAAGCTAGCTAGTAAACTTGCTAGAACTTATACCCACAAACACGGATTGAAAGAATTAATTTTAGAACTTGAAAAGGTAGAATTAAATAAAACATCTCAAAGTTCCGACTGGGGAAATGCGACTAATCTTTCTGACGACCAACTAAATTATGCTGCTAACGATGTCCGCTATTTGCTGAGCGCTAAACAAAAGTTGACTGCTATGTTGCAGCGAGAAGAACGCTGGGAAATTGCACAACAATGTTTTCAGTGTTTGCCCGTTTTTGTGAGTTTGGATTTATTGCAGTACAAGGATGTTTTTGAGCATGGCTAATACCATTTTAGGTTTTAGATTTTAGATTTTAGATTTTAGATTTTAGATTGGGAATGACTGATGAGTACCAGGGTTTAGAGTACAGGCATACAGTTCCATTCTTTTAGGGAACTGGTATAATCTTGTGTCATATTATGTCCGATCGATTGACCATAATATCCCGGCCGGGCGGGTTTTTGAGATTGTCAATTATTGGCAGATATTATTGGTTAACCCGCCCCTACCTGATTTCGGGCGAAGCGAAGCGAAGGGAATCGACCGGACTAGATAGCACCTGGCAGAACTGCCATCAAATTGTTTTGTAGTGAAAACTTGAGTTATGATAAAACTCGCTTGGACTTGAGTCCTCACTACAAACGTAATTATTATTATTTCACCGGACTTGATGTGATATCAAATCCGGTAGCATCGGAAATATTCCTCTCTGTATTCTCTCCCTCTGCGTTCTCTGCGCCCTCTGCGGTTAAATCATTCCGATACAACCGGAAACGATATGAGTAAAAAAAAAATTCAAAACAGTGAGCTCTTGCTAAGTAGGGCTGCTAGGGATTGTGTTCGTGCATCAATGCTTCAATTTGGTCGTCAACATTTCTAATCACCTGTTCCAAAGCCGGCAACCCCTCTAAAGGCACAGGAGAAAGGCGAGTTCGATCGCGAATTTGATTCACTTTCCGCTGCAATTCTTCGGCCAGCCGCAGCGCGTCGCGACTCAAAGTAGACAACTGCTGCTGCTGGTAAAACCTCAAAGCTGCCCCCCGCAAAACTTGCAGGGTGGCTTCTTCCTTGCCACCCACCGTCATTACCCGCAAGCGCAACAGCAAATGAGTGTTTTGATAGATGCGCTCAACTTCGACTTGTTTGGGCTGTTCCACCGGGCACACAGGCATATCTGTCAGCCGCTTCAACTCGTCGATGACCTCTTGGAAAAGGACGATATCGATACCTTCGAGCATCGATTTCAAAACGCCGTCTTGACTCCAAAGAATCCGGCCTTGGGACTGATGCCGCTCAAAAAACAGGCGGCCGATACCCTCTCGCAGCACTCTACCAAGCAATTCTTCCAGCAGTTGGGGCGCGGGCAAAGTTGCCAAAACTTCGACTGGGCTTGACAAGTGCAAGGCCTCGACATTCAAAACCGATAGCTGTGTCGGTGTCGGGGGAACCTCGGCGCCAGCAGGTTTAAACTGCTCACGATCGGGCATCGAGGGTTCTGGCACAGACAGCAGCGTTTCTGCTTTGGGGCGTGAAATTGCTGGTGCGGGATTTTTGGGTGTTGGGGCTGCTGCGGTTTCTGTCTGGCTGGGTTCTCGAAGCTGGCTCCCGTGCAGCAAGTAAGCTGAGAGCATCGAGCGCTGAGTTTCCGACGCAATTGGCTCTGTTGTGACTGAGCAATTCATGTAAGCTAAAATCCGCTGCACGTAGTCCAAGGCGGAGTCATCCTGGGCATCGACTACGCCCAATTTAAACCGATTACCTTCTAGAGATAAAGGCAAAACTTGATAGTAAAGGCAAGCTTCAAAGGGGACAACTGTGTCGATTAGTTGAAATATTCGATCGGAGTCCATTGTAGCTGCCGAGTCTGTTGAAGATGTATGTACCATTAGCTGCTTTGTAGTTGGAAGCGCGATCGAGCGCGACGCACCAACCTGATGCGATAAAATTAAACGCTGCAACTTCCCTGACGGAGGAATTGGCCTAACAACCGGAAGCTTTTATTAAAGAAACATCCTTAGTCCCAGAATTTTCTCCCTGCTGTATTGCAGCCTCAAATTCTACCAAAAGATTGAGAACTAGATGATGACTGGCGCAGTCTAGACCCACTATCATCGATCGCCCGAAATTGATTCCCGTGGCTAGCAACGACAGAATTATGTCTTTAATGCACAAGTATTATAGATGCACCACAACCGATGATTTACGGGCCACCGCTGAATTTAGGATTGGTTAAAAAATCCTGAAAAGTCGATCGTGCTGCTAGTATCTTACCTCAGAGAGTTGACTGCGATCGTCTCGGAGCGCGATCGTCTCGGCAGCGCTACAAGAGCCCGATTAATCTAACCTGAATTGATACAAAGGGCATCGCGCGGTTTTCCACGGGGAAACTCGCAGAACTCTGTGGCTGTGAGGGAATTGATTTGTAGCGCGGATTCTGAAAAATGCTACCGCCCATTAACAATTAGCAATTGCCTGCCACCCATTACCAATCTACTCGTTGCGGAGAGATTGAGCTGCTAAATAGAGTTTGCTCCACTCGCCGATGACTTGATTGGTTTTCAGCTTTAATTCAGATGCGATCGTCTCTACACTTTTCCCTGCTTTCAGCGATTCTACCAACTGCCGCTGCACCGGCGTGAGGTTTTGTAAATATTGCTGCCACTGAGCCGGAGTCAAGCCCAAACTGTGTTCTTGGAGCGAAGTTTCCAGCCAGTTGGCGACTAATTCCGGTGCTTGTTTGACCGCAAAAACCCGAATCGCGTGGTAACTGACTTTTTCTCGCAAACGGTAAATTTGCTTGATTGGAACCTTCAAATCCTCGGCAATTGCCTCTTGGGAACGACCTTGGAGGTAAAGCCGCAGCCACCGGGAAGCCAGCGGATCGACTTCAGCGGCCAAGTAATTCTCAAATTCTTGTTGGACAATCTGCCGCTGAGTTTGCTGCTCTTCCCAAGCTTGATTTTCTCGATACTCGGACATCGCCTGTTCGTCTAGCAGGCTGAGCGGTTCGTCTGTATCGTCGGGTAGAACCTGTTCCGACACCAGCCGCACCCAGTCTCCCGCAGGCACTTGGGTCAACCCCCCCCGCTGGGCACGCCGCAGGTAGTTGACAAAACGGTACACCAGCAGCGGCTGGTTGCGGATCGGCCGCAAGCAGTATTCTTCTGTACTCGCTAGCAGCAAAGCATTTCGCAGCCGTCTGTCTGAGGTGCATTCGGCAATCCAGGCGACTTGCTGCTGCAGGTAGCGATCGGAATTGAGCATTTCCTGAATCACTTCTTGTAGTACCTCCACCGCACTCCGCTGTCTGTCGCGACTCAGGGAAACCCACGCTTGGATTTTTTGCCGGAGCACTACCAAACCGCCGAGTCGCCCGATCAAGTTGCGGTAAGCTTTTTCTGGCGGTACTCCCAGATACCGAGAAATCAAAATTCGATATAAAAAGTCGATCGCCCCAGAGGCAACAGACAATTGAGTTGGGCTAAGAGTGTCAAATCTTTCGGGCTTGTCTCCCAACAGCCAGCGGACAACACTCTCGCGAGTGCTAGAACTCTCCTGCGGGCAATCTTGTTCGAGTCGAGACTTCCAATCTTGTCCTAGTCTTTCCGCCAAGGTCATGGGCTGCCGAGAATATTGTCTTTCACCCCCGATTTTACGTGGTATCCTGGATTTTTGAGTATTTTTCAGATATACGATCCTCTTCGAGGGCTTTCCTTCGGATCGCTTCGCTAACGCCAACGCGCGATCGGATAAATTACCTTAAATTACCCTAAACAAAATTCCATTACGGTGCGATATGCCTAACTTTTTATTAGAACTCGGTACAGAAGAATTGCCCGCATCTTTTGTCTCAGGCAGCGCCCAGCAGTGGCAGCGACTTGTACCTGCAACGCTGGCAGAAGAATCCTTGACAAATGAGTCTATTAATGTATACGCTACTCCGAGGCGTTTGGCCGTTCTCGTGAAAGGACTGCCAGTTCAGCAATTAGATAGAGAAGAAGAGGTAAAAGGGCCGCCCGCAAGTTCGGCTTTTAAAGATGGCAAACCGACGAAAGCAGCCGAAGGTTTTGCGAAAAAGCAGGGCGTAGAAATTGATGCTTTGGAAGTTCGCGCTACGGATAAAGGCGATTTTGTGTTTGTGCTCAAAAAGATTCCGGGGCGGCTGACAGCGGATATTTTGACAGAACTTGTGCCGCAGTGGATTAACAAGTTAGAAGGCAAAAGATTTATGCGGTGGGCCGACGGAGATTTGAAGTTTCCGCGCCCAATTCGATCGATCGTGGCACTGTTAGATGATACTGTACTGCCAATTACATTGGTGAGTGGTTCGGATACGGTCAAGAGCGATCGAATTTCCCAAGGACACCGGGTGTTACATCCGCAGCCTGTCTCGATTCGGCAAGCCGAGGATTATGTCGAGTGTCTGCGGGCTGCTTGCGTGGAGGTCGATCGAACCCAGCGCAAAAATCAAATTAAAGCACAAGTAGAAGCCGCAGCAACAAAACAAGGCGGTTATGCCGACATTACCGAAGATTTGTTAGAAGAAGTCACCGACTTAGTAGAATGGCCGAACGCAGTTGTCGGCAAATTTGACGAAGAATTTTTGATATTGCCGCCGGAAGTAATCACCACAATTATTGTTACAAACCAGCGGTATTTTCCCATCCTCAAAAGCCCCGATTATCCAGAACTTCTGCCCTATTTCATTACAATTTCCAACGGATCTCCCGCTAAAGCCGCGATTATTGCCGCCGGTAACGAGCGAGTAGTGCGGGCAAGATTGGCAGACGGTCAGTTTTTCTACAAAGCAGACTTGGTAAAGCCTCTAGAGGATTATTTGCCCAAGTTGGAAACAGTTACTTTCCAGGAAGATTTGGGGACAGTACGCGCAAAGGTCGATCGGCTGTGCAAGATTGCCAGTTTAATTGTCAATCAACTGCAAATCACAGAGGAAGAGCAAGCTGATGTAGCGAGAGCAGCCTTACTTTGCAAAGCCGACCTCGTAACCCAAATGGTTTACGAACTTCCCGAAATGCAAGGAATCATGGGGCAGAAATACGCCTTAGCAAGTGGCGAATCGGAAACAGTAGCCACAGCGATTTTTGAACATTATTTGCCCAAAGGTGCGGGCGACAATTTGCCCCAAACTCTGACAGGTCAAGTTGTCGCCATAGCCGACAAATTAGATACATTAGTCAGCATCTTCGGTTTGGGAATGTTGCCGACTGGTTCATCCGATCCCTTCGCTTTGCGCCGCGCAGCGAATGCAATAACTAACATTATTTGGGCGGCTCAGTTGCCAGTCAATTTGCACAAGTTGCTTGCAGAAGTTGTTGCCGAATTTACCGCAGCGCGCCCAGAAACACCGGGGGAGTTGCTATCGCAATTATACGAGTTTTTCTTGCAAAGAATTAGGACTTTGTTGCAAGAAGAAAAGAATGTAGATTATGATTTGGTAAATGCAGTTTTGGGAGAAAACGACCCAGAATATACTGAACGAGCATTGAGAGATTTGTTAGACGCACTGGAAAGAGCACTTTTCCTCCAACAAATCCGCAATAACCAGACTTTGGATCTAATTTACGAAACAGTCAACCGTTCAACTCGTTTGGCGGCTCAAGGTGATTTGGATAAAATACAATTGGAACCGAAAACGGCGGTGAAACCGGAGTTATTTCAAAAGTCGTCTGAACAAGCTTTCTATGATGCAGTCGTGCAGTTAGTGCCGCAAACCCTGTTATCCAAACAAACTCGGAATTACCAGCAGTTAGTAGATAGTTTGACGGAAATTGCTCCGACTGTCAGCAACTTTTTCGACGGGCCAGAAAGCGTTTTGGTGATGGATTCTGACCCGGAAATTAAGCAAAATCGGTTGAATTTACTGGGTTTGCTGCGGAATCACGCGCGGGTTTTGGCTGACTTTGGGGCGATCGTGAAAACTTAGAATTTACAATATTTGAGTCCGCCGGGGATTGAAAACCTCCGCTTCAGTCCGCCGGGGGTTGAAAACCTCCGCTTCAGTCCGCCGGGGGTTGAAACCCCCGTCTCAAAGCGAAAGTCCTCTTAAGAGGACTGAAACCCACACATACTAGACTTTTCCGTCAGTTTTAACTCCTATGTTGCACCATTCTCAAATAGCCTTTTGTGAACAGGCAAGATGCCTGTTCCACAAGAAAATTTATCTTTTGTGGAACAGGCATCTTGCCTGTTGCTGACAATGGTGCAAGATGTGAGTTTAACCGCAGAGGGCGCAGAGGACGCAGAGAGGAAGAGAGGGAAGGTTTAAAGATATTGTTGTAAGATGTTGGCGGTTGCTTTGCCGGTTTTGTTCCAGCTAAATTGAGATGATCTGGCTAAACTAGCAGTTTTTAAGTTCGATCGCACTTTTGAATCTGTGGCTACTGTTTGCATGGCTTCGGCTATTTCTGGGACGCTGTAAGGATTGACTAATAATCCGGCATCTCCGGCTACTTCTGGCATTGATGACAGGTTGGAAGTGATGACGGGTGTGCCGCAAGCCATTGCTTCTAAAATTGGTAAGCCGAATCCTTCCCAAAGTGTAGGGAAAACTAGGGCGATCGCCTGATTCATCAGTACGGGCAATTGAGAATAGGGAACGTAACCGAGAAACTTTACGAAAGATTGTAAACCTAATTCTTCAACTTGTGCTGTCAACTGCGGTGTGTAGGCATTGGGAGGCCCAGCTAGCCACAATTCGTAATTTGCGCGATCGGGTAAACTCGCAAATGCAGCAATTAATCTTTCCAAGTTTTTGTAAGGATCGTGTCTGCCGGTATAAAGAAAATAATTTTTGGCGGGCAAGTCGAGATATCTAAAATTAATATTATCGCAAGCTAGGGGAATTGCGGTCATCTTTTTAGGCGGAATTTGGAAAATTTTAGCAACATCTGCCGCCGTTGCTTGAGAATCGCAAATAATGTGTTCTGCTTGCTGCAAAACCTGGGGTATGTAGTAGCGGAAATAAGCTGTTAATCGAGAAAAAGGTTGGGGAAATCGCAAAGGAATTAAATCGTGAACTGTGACGATGTAGCGGCAGCCGGAATATAAAGGTGCTTCGGGAATGGGGGAAAATATCAGGCTTGACTGCAATTTTTTGTAAATCTTTGGCAAGTTGAATTGAGTCCACAGCAGCCTGTTAATTTGTCCTTTTGACCCTCGATCCGGTGTCAGAGTTTCTGGGATTTGATAGCAAGTATAATTGTTAATTTGCTGGGAAGTCAGTAATGTTGGTTCTAGCTGTTGCAGTTGCGGGAAAAGATTAGCGGCGTAAGTCCCGATTCCAGTTGGTTCGGGTGTTAAGAAGGACAAATTGATTAACAGTGAATTAGACATGATTTTATAGAACAGAATTTATCCCAATTGTAGGGGCGGGTTTTACCAACAATAATTGCCGAAAACCCATAATCTCCTAAACCCGCCCCACCCAACCAAAATTTATCCCAATTGTAGGGGCGGGTTTTACCAACAATAATTGCCGAAAACCCATAATTTCCTAAACCCGCCCCCACCCAACGAACAATGAAAATGTACATTTTTATGGTTGCACAGAAGTCAGATTTGATGTTAGTTATTGGCGGTGTACGGGCGGGTTTATATAAATTGTTTGCAATCATTAAATATTGTTGGTAAAACCCGCCCCTACGCAATTTATCGATCGCGTTCCATATCGAGCATTTGAGCTATATCGGCAGGATTTGGCAGCCGAATTGTAGCATACTCTTGGTGAAGAATATCAAAAAAACTATTGACTTTTTTCTCAAAATGTGCAAGTCTAAAGTTCTGACTGCGTTGCTGTGCACCTGCTTGAAGTTCTGCTAGCAAATCGGGATTAACAATTAGTTGATGTGAACGCTGGCAAAGTTCCTCAACGGTATTGAACACAAAGCCCGATCGCCCATGTTCGACAATTTCCGGTTGACCGCCGCCGTTGAAAACAATCGGAGCACAACTGTTGTGCATTGCTTCCACAGTCGCCATCCCGAAATGCTCAAATCTTTGAGGATTGACTTCACCCAAACCGCAGCCGTGCCAAAATATGCTCGCTCTAGCATAAAGTGATTTTACCTCATCAAAGTCAACATTGACTTTTAGCTCGATCGCCCTTGAATCTTGCTTCAATAAATTCTGAACAGTCTTTAAATAAGGATTTTTCGGAATGCTGCTGCCAACTAAAATTAGTCGCCATCCTTGAAAATCTTCGGGATAATCCGCTAGCAAACTGCGGAAAGCTTTAATTAGTTCAATTTGCTTTTTTGTTCCCCCAGCTTCAAACTGTCCCACCGCCAAAATTATGTTTTCTTTCGGCACTTTAACTGTTGCCATTTCCACGGGGGGATAAAGCAGAAAAGTTGGCTGTAGGTTCCAGCGTTTCTCCAACCACTTGACGGTAAATTGACTGTTGGCAATAATGAAAGTGTAATCATCGACAGCAAAATGACGGTTGCGGAAGGTATTGGGAAAGTGACAGAAAAATACTGAAATTGGCGATAGTGGTTTAACTTTTTCCAGTTGGTTCGCGTTGATAAAAATATCGTAGTTTTTGCTTTCTCTGGCAATTTCATCAAAGGGATTTTCCATATCTTCCACGATGATGCTGGAATCGATGCACTGCATTCCGCGTTTATCGTAAAACGCCAAGGGCATAATTTTAATTTTGCATCCTGAAAGGTTGAGTCCATACCAGGATTCTAAGTCGGAAACAGCAACTGGTTTGTTGGCGATAAAAGTAATGTCAAATTCATTTTGCAGCAGCGAGGCGAGGGTAGCGACGTATTTTTGGCCGCCGCCGATAAAATGCAGTCCGTGATCGTAAATGGCGATCGACATTTTGCGATCGCCCCGAACCACCTGTAAGCGAGACAAAATGCGATCGATCTTCAGGCGACTGTAAATCACCGCCAACTTTTCCGACAACTGTGGCAATACAGTTTCGATGATTTCTGGTTTCTGATAATCTAGAAGTTTTTTAATCGCTACAAATAAACTCTCGAACAGCAAATCGTACTGCTTGTTAGTAAAAAAATCAGAAGTATGAATTCCTTTGACTAATTGCAATGGTTCATGTTTTGCCAAATACAAAAACCTATTGCGGTTGCAGAAATACTCGGTAAGTTTGCTTCCTTTACTCGAACCCCGATATTCGTGATGGGCGATGGCGGCAGGAGTATAAAGCATTTTCCAACCGCGTTTGTGGCAGCGTTTTGCAAACTCTACATCCTCAAAATACATCACAAAATCTTCATCTATCGGTCCCACATCTTCGAGACATTCTCTGCGGAAAAGCACCGCGGCCCAACACAGCCCTTCGACTTCCCGTTCTGTATCGTACTGTCCCGCATCTTTTTCGCCAAATCCCACATCTTGCCAATAAAAATTAGGTAATTGCTGAATACCTGCGCTGTTAATTCGCCCGTCTTTAAACAACAATTTGCCGCTGGTCGCCCCTACTTCTTTATTAGTTTCTAGCCGTTTTACAAGAATCTCTAACCAGCGACTGTCAAGGGTAGCATCGTTATTTAGAAAGCCGATATATTGCCCTTTTGCTTCGCTGATGCCGAGGTTGAGGGCTTTAGCAAAGTTGTTGGCAGTATTGACAAAAATCCGAACTTTGGGAAATAGTTCGCGCAGGGAATTAACGGAATCGTCTTGAGAACAATTATCAATTACAATTAAATCTAGTTGCGATTCGGGATACGCAAGTTTTTGTAGAGATTTTAAACAATCTTTCGTGTGGCGCAGACCGTTATAGTTGACTATAATTAACGAGCATATGGGCAGTGCAGTCATTCGATTTTAGATTTTAGATTTTAGATTTTAGATTGAGGAATTGAAGGATTGAAGGATTTTTTATTTGGGATTGAATCATTGAAAATTTGAATCATTGAAAATTTGAAGGATTGAGGAATTTTCGATTTGGGATTTAGGATTTTAGATTGAGGAATTGAATAATTTTCGATTTTTGATTGAAGCATTGAAGCATTGCTCTCGGGACTGAATCGGGGGGTTGCGACCAATTTTTTTTGGGTCATCTTTGATGCTTTATTTTTGTCGATCGAGCAATTGAGCGGTAATCTTCTCTAAAATAGCAGTATGTTGCTGCTGCACTGCTTTAATTTGCTCTATTTCCGACTGAAAAGTTGCGATCGCTCTTTGTTGAGTCTCAAGCTGTGCTGTAACTTCGGGATATTCGCTGCTGAATTCCGATTCAATTTTTTCAAAGATAGTTTGTTGATTTTCTTGCAATTGTTGCAACTGTGTGCTTAATGTATGCACGACGCGGGTATTAGCAAAATTGTAAATTACTTGTCGTTCGAGTACCGGTCTGAGCAATTTTCGGACTATTTTCCTAACGACAATGACTGCGGAACCGAGTCGCCTTTGGTAAGAGGTAATGGGGATGTTATAAATGTCGAAACCCGCCTTTAAAAGGGCGATGTCTTCGTCATCTTCATTTTGGGCGATCGTACTATTTTCTATTCCCAACAGCGACGGCTCAGCAATACCAATTCGCGGCTCCAAAGTTTGCCGCAATTTATGTATTATCTGTTGAGTTGGTATTTCTTCGTACTGCAAACTTTCTTCTCCTTTAAATGTAAGTTACGCCGTGCCCACCCTTAGTGCCAGCTTAAGACTGAAACCATGTCTAAATCTGGTTTCTATCCGAGTCTCGATCCCCCTAAATCCCCCTTAAGAAGGGGAGTAGGGGTTGACTTTGAATAGTCTTGTCCCCCCCTTATTAAGGGGGGTTAGGGGGGATCGGGAAGACTGTGGAAAGAAGACAGTAGACTCGTAGTACCTTTGAGCTTAAGTTGACACAGATACATTGCTCACCTTACCTCGAATCAATCGCACAACCTTCTCCTTCCTATTTAAGCTAACTCAATTTGACTGTCATCACCAATCATAAACCGCAGAGCTTTTGGACGAGCGGGCGCATTGGTGAGTTGAGCTCGCTGCCCGATCACGCTGTCAACAATTCGCTGGTGAATGCCAAGTATTTTCGCCCCTTGTAATATTACACTGTGTTCGATATCAGCATCAATCATCGTCACGCGATCGGCAATACTGCTGTAAGGCCCGATAAAGCAGTTTTCAATGCGGCAATTTTCCCCAATTACCACTGGCCCCCGAACTGTAGAATTAATAACCTCCGTTCCTTCCCCTATTTGCACTCGCCCGATAATTTGACTTTTGGCATCTACTTTTAATTCAGTTGAAGCTACGATACGGCTATCTAAAATGATTTGGTTTGCACTCAGCAAATCGTCTTTTTTACCCGTATCCAGCCACCAGCCCTCTAAATTGCAGGCTTCTACCTGTTTTTCCTGATTCATGAGCTGTTGAATAGCGTCTGTAATTTCCAGTTCGCCGCGGGCAGAGGGTTGAATTTGATCGATCGCCTCGTGAATAGTAGGAGCAAAAAAGTAAATTCCCACCAGTGCTAAATTCGATGGCGGATCTTGTGGTTTTTCTACTAACTCCAAAACTCTGCCTTTCTCATCAACTTTTGCCACACCGAATGCAGAGGGATTGGGAACGGGACGCAGCAAAATCAGAGCGTCTAGTTTCTGCTTGTTAAAAATCTCTAAAAACGGATCTAACTGATTCTGAATTAAGTTATCTCCTAAATACATAATAAACGGAGAATCGCCCAAAAATGGTCTGGCAACTTTTACCGCATGAGCGAGCCCCGCCGGCTTTTCTTGCAAGATATAAGTAATTTTGGCCCCGAAGCGAGATCCATCTCCTGTTTTCGTCTTCACCTCTTCCCCGGTTTCGGGACTAATAATAATCCCAATATCCGTAATCCCAGCCGCCACAATTCCTTCAATTCCGTACCACAGTATCGGCTTATTTGCTACAGGAACCAACTGCTTAGCACCCGTATAGGTGAGGGGACGCAAGCGTGTTCCTTTACCGCCAGAGAGGATGAGTGCTTTCATCAGAATTATGGGTTTGAAACCCCGTCCTTCTAGGACGGCTTTACATTGAATTAAATCCCCTTGCGGGGTTGGGGAGGTATGGTTGCCTCCCCGCCGGGATATGGTTGTCCCGTTCTCCTTTCGGAGTAAAGTTAGCTTGTCGGTCAATGTTTTAAGGGCTTGTTAGGCTGAAAGCACCGTCCCAGTGACCTTAGGACTGTTTAACCCTCAGCGATAGAGCGGAAAACTAGCTTCGCATTCTCCGGTATCGTGACCCAAAAAACGTAGTCAGTTAAGACTTAGGCCCGTCAGAATGGCTTGTTAGATTTCTCCTTCAAGCCTCATGCCTTTAGGCTGAGGTTCCTGACTGGGTGAACTCTGAGTTATCCTTTAGGGTTTGCAGTGCTGGCTTGATTTGCCTGCACTTGTTCGCTCTCGTTGATTTTAAACCACCGCTACCCCGCTGGCAATAGTTGCCGTGTATCCTGATACAAATGATTTATTTTGCTCAAACTTTTATATTCCTGGAGGCACAGAGTGTCAGAAACCAGGTTTATTGCCACAGGAAGCAGTTAAAAGCTGAGGTTTTTTGTCACAAAACCCCTTTCTTAAGGTTGTGAGTGCGCCAGTCCCGATTTAATTGCGTACCCTTTTAATAGCGACCGTATCGGGCCAAAAATTGACTACCATTATTGTTTTGATTTGTCAACCAAGCCCACATCTGATCGCCCAGACAAAAATGCCACCATTCGTTAGGATGTTGCTGAAAACCCGCACCTATCATCGCATCTTTTAATATTTTCCGGCGGCGGTGATATTCCTGTTTTTGCGGCTCCTTGCTCTTACCAAAATAATCGGGATAAGAACGTTCTGATATTTCATCAATCGGAGAACCCATATCAATTTGCCGATTATTTTCATCCACTAAAGTTATATCTAAAGCTGCACCTGTACTGTGAGGGGGAGGCGTCGCGCGATCGAGGCTCGGTACTGCCCAAAATTGATATACGTGTTCTATAATCACTTGACGTTTGTCTTCGGAAACCGGAAATTCGCAGCCTTGAGCTAGGGCAATTTGATTAAAAGTATAATCTACCATAAATTGCTGGACTTCCACCGGCCGATAAGCGTCAAATATCAGAATTTTCCAATTTGGATAATTTTGCTGTAGCTGGGTTTGAGCGGCGATTAAACTATCTACAACTCCTTGCCGCAGATAGTAAGGCGAATCTGCTTTGCTATTGTGATAGGGTGCACCCAACTTTTGATAAGGGTGCGGCATTTCAAAGACAAAATGTTCTGTTGGAATTGGGACTAAAGGTTCGCCGCATTCGTCGATCGCTATTTGGTGATATGGTTTCATATCAAGGTGTTACCCTAGTTTATTATTACTGATGAACTACAATACTCGGTATATGCTTTTCACTTGATTCAGCCGCGCGACAAATAGCAAAGCAGCTAGAATATCCTCATGTTCTAAATCGTCCTAATCATCTATAATTCCTTTAGCATTCATACCAGAACTGAGTAATTCAAGAATTAACTCTACTGGATATCCGAGACGGCGAATACAGGGTTTTCCGTGACAAATATTTGGAGCGAGTGTGATGCGCTGCAAAAGCGGGTTTTCCATATTTTAGGAGCAAATATTAAATATATCCTAACCTACAGAGCGTAGCTTTCGATCGGTTTGTAGTAAGGACTTTAGTGCTTTCAATCTCCACCTAAAGTCCTTACGACCCAAAAATCCTAACTTTGGCGGTAAGCAACTACCGCATAAAATGGATCGCCGCTTGGTATTCGCAGCATTTGCATAAAACTCGGCAAGTTAGGCTTGCGAACAATTACTTCCGGCTTGCTAAATCCGGGTATATTCGCTCCTTTGACGGAATCAAAGTAACCCTTGACTAATTCTACCCGATCGCCCTCCGAACCTTCCCGCCAAGCCGCGATCGCCTTTTGATAAAACATCCGGTTGGAAAAGCTCATAATTGCTACGCCACCAGGCTTTAAAATCCGGTGAATCTCGGCAAAAACCGCATCCGGGTGCTGCAAATACTGTACCGAAACGCAGTTGACAACCGCGTCAAACTCTGCATCCGGCAGTGGCAATTTGGGATTTGCGTTCAAATTCTGCACAAAATAATGATTCAGTCTGCGATTTTTTGCCAACTCGTCTTCATTCATGCCGTGCCCTTCAACATGGGCAAATTGCATCTCGTCGGGCAAGTGAGAAACCCAACTGCTCATCATATCAAAAATCCGAGTATTCGGTTTCAGCCGTTCCCGATATAAATCGGTGAGTTGCTGAATAAATCCATCGTCTACGTGAGTCACAAACCGGGGATTGGAATAGAACAAATTGTCGTCGGTGTCGTCTAACTTGGTGCGTTGGTCGGGTGGAAGCAACATAAATTCCGATCGCGAACTAGATTTACTCTTTCTAGTTTAAGAACAATAAGAATTGTTAACATATCCGGCAGAGGGCGGATTCCCGCTTTTAGCGTAGCATTCGATCGCCAAAAAACCGACTTGCACCCTTTGGGCTTGTGGCAAGAAGACGGTTTGCCGACTTCCAGCATTGGCGACAAACTGCAAGAGGTAGGCGGGAGGCTGACAGGCGCGATCGATCGGGAAGAAAGAGGCCTAGTCCGCCGGGAGAGAGACACGCGCGATCGCCACATTTGGCTGAGACACTCTGGCGTCGTCTGCGATCCAAAAGCGATGGCTGCCGCTGTTGTCACCGAATTAGTCAGCCAACATTTCGCCAACTTCATCGAGTTGGTTCGGCTCGAACAGGCCGGTGGCGTCTGCCAGGGTCATCGGCGCGGCGGTGTCATTGGGTGTGGTTGGTCGAATCATGGTGAACTCCATCGAACTTTTTTCAACAACTACATCATGCTCGATCGCATATCCCAATCATTGCACTGACCAGTCTTCAAACCTCAATCCAGGGATTCTTTCAAAATCTCGGCGATTCCGGGTAAGTAGAATACCGCTTTTTGCAAGTGCGATCGCGGCAATCCGTAAATCTTGCGTGCCAACGCGGATTTTTTGCCGCAAAAATTCCTTATAATAATTTTCAGCATCTAGATCGAAGTCAAGCAATTCAAATTCGGTCAGATAGTTAATGGTTTTTCGCAGACTTGCATAAGCTAATATTATTTCCTCCCCTGATGTCGCTCGTCTGATACGGTTAAGTCGTCCATACATTTGCTCTTCAAATGTAACGATCGTAATGGCAATATCTTTTGGATTAACTGCCCTGACACGCTGCACTATTTGTGGATTCCCCTGCTGAAAAAGTGTGGCAGGGTCTGTATCAAATATCCACAAAGTCACTTAGCTGTTTCCTCCACCTCAATTTTATTGGTGGCTTCTGCTTCATCGAGTCGATCGTAATATTCTGCCATTTGTACATTCCTGTCGCGGCGCAGTTCTGCAATATCTTCTAGCATCTCATCAAAGTGCGGATCGTTTTTAAAGGCTCCTGCCCACTTCATTAAAGGATTTTCAGTTTGGGGAATGTCTACTGTCAGAGAGACTATTTCGACTTTTTTTAGACGCTCGGTCAACAATCGGTGCAAAATTTTTAAAGCTTCTTCTTTAGTAGATCCTGAGCTTCTGCACTCTGGCAATTCCCAAACTATTGCGCTGTAGAGGTCTTCATCGTGCTTTTCAATTAGAACTTGATAAGTTAATTGGGTTAAAGGATTCGGATTCGGGGTTAATACTGTGGCATTCATCTGTTTTTTCTGGTTGGTTATATTTGGCATTTTAACCCATTGTTTTTCAAACATCCAATTAATTCTTTTCGCAAGGCTTTCAATAGATGTCAGCAGTTCAGAAGGCCACCGCACTTAAAGCCTGCGGGATTCTAGCCTTTACCAATCATTCAAGGCTGCGATCGCAACTTCACTCTTACTCTGATTACATCTCAACCGTGAAAAATATTATTGCCAAGAAAACCCTTCTATGGTATACTAGAAGATTGTGAATATTAATCAAAAGTAAAGTAACAAGCCGGGAGAAATCAAAATGACACAGCAAACCCTGCACGGAACCAGCCGCAAAAGAAAAAGAACATCCGGTTTTCGCGCCAGAATGCGTACCGTAACCGGTCGATTGGTAATCAAAGCTCGCCGCAGCAAAGGTCGCCACCGCCTCGCAGTCTAGCACTGCATCAAGGTTGAGAGGCCTCAACGATCGCCCTACGCCATGTTGCCCGATACAAACCGACTTAAGCACCGAAAAGACTTCAGCGCCGTATACCGCAAGGGAATCCGCCGTAACTCGGCCCATTTCAGCTTAAGAGCTCTGCGTAAACCAAAAAGCGCCGAATTTGCGAAACCGACAGCCGAAAAATCCTTGCAGCCCACTCGCACAGGCATTTCCATCAGCCTGAAAGTCAGCAAACGCGCTGTAGTCCGCAACCGGATTAAGCGTCAGATTCGGGCAGCTTTGCGACAGCTATTGCCCCGATTAAAATTCGGGTGGGATTTAGTAATTGTCGTGCGTCCGATCGCACAAGAGTGCAATTATGCAGAAATTCTGCAAGAATTAGAGCAGTTGTTGGTAGAAGCCGAGGTACTAGATGGGAATTCGAGAGGAAGTATATTATGAAGGCGGCCCCGCGCCCGGAGACTTGATCCTCAATTTACTCCTGGGGCTGACTGTGGTGGGAATCCCCCTAGCAGTAGGAGCAATTGTCCGGGCTCTGTGGCTGCGGTATCGGATCACGAGCCGCCGAGTGTCCGTAACTAGCGGTTGGATGGGGGGCGAACAGACAGACGTTATCTACTCAGATATAGTCAAAATCGTCACAGTACCTCGCGGTTTCGGGACTTACGGAGACATGGTGCTCACCATGAAAAATGGCAGCCGCTTGGAACTCAGAGCTATGCCGAAATTTCGAGCAATGTATGACTACATTAACGAAAAACTGCCCGCAGCAGCTCAAAAAGCAAACGCGGCCCAAGCTAAATAACCGAACCGCTTTCACCCTGATTAGAGGCCCAATTCAGTGCGAGTATTGGCAAACTCATTAAAACAAACCCGCAGACCGGGCGGTCGATCGACGGGCAATGTCCTAAGATAGAGACAAAACCCTAAAAATTGAGGCGGCTCGCGTTAAGCGGGTAAAAATAGTTCTCAACAGCAAACATAGAGCACCTAAATTAACTCAAAGCGAATGGATTTCGGTATCTCGTTTCTCTCCAACAACCTCATGCTCCCGATCCTAGATTTTTTCTACGGGATCGTGCCAAGCTACGGTTTAGCGATCGTAGCTCTGACGCTTGTGATTCGCTTTGCTCTTTATCCTCTCAATGCAGGCTCTCTTCGCAATATGCGGCGCATGAAAGTAGCGCAGCCATTGATGAAAGAGCGAGTAGATCAAATTCAAAAACTCTATAAAGACAATCCTGCAAAACAGCAGGAGGAAATGAGCAAAGTATACAAAGAATTTGGTAATCCTCTAGCAGGATGCTTCCCGTTGGTGCTGCAAATGCCAGTGCTGTTTGCACTGTTTGCAACGCTCAGGGGTTCGCCGTTTTCTGACATAAATTACAGCGTCAACGTTCAAGTTTTGCCGAAAGAACAAATCGAAAATGTTCAACCGCAAGCTTTTGCTACACCGCCACAAAATATTTACGTCACAGGTACTTTTCATGCTCCTGTTGTGGGTGTAATTCCAGGCGGCGACAAACTCGCAGTCGGCGACACAACCAAGATTAATTTTCAAACCCCAGAGGGCAAACCTCTCAAAGTTTTAGCGGCAGAAAATAAAAGCGAAATCGACTTTGAACCGGGCTGGAAAGTCATCAAAGGCGAAGAAACTGTCAAGGTAGATGAACAGGGCAACATCACGGCATTAGCGCCCGGTGAAGCCACAGTTCAAGGCACAATCCCCGGATTGGCTAGTAACAAAGGATTCCTGTTTATTGAAGCTCTAGGTCGCGTTGGCGCGATCGACTCAGACGGTACAATCCACTGGGATATTTTGGTAATGATCCTGGGCTTCGGCATCAGTTTGTATATCAACCAAATCCTTTCAGGACAAGCACAAGGACCAAACGACAACCCCCAACAGGCTACAGTCAACAAACTGACGCCAGTCATATTTTCAGGGATGTTTTTGTTCTTCCCGCTGCCCGCCGGCGTGTTGATGTATATGCTGATTGCTAACATCTTCCAAACAGTTCAATCGTTCATTTTGTCGCGAGAACCGCTGCCGGAAAACCTGCAAAAAATAGTGGACGAAGCAGAGGCAAAAACCCAAAAAGAACAAGGATTAGATGCACTTCCATTTGAGCCCAAGCGTTCTAAGAAAAAGGCTTGATTTTAACAACAATGAAAGACTCTCAAATGCAGCGCGGACAGGCATGGTTAGAAGAATTGCTACAACTGTCCGCAATTCCTTCAAAAGTGGTATGCGAACAACAAAAAGATTGCTATTGGATGACAATAGATGAAAGCAATCTGACTCCCGAACAAGTTGCAATCTTAGTCGGGCAAAACGGTAATGTAATAGATGCCATTCAGTACCTCTGCAACACGGTTCAGAATATAGGTCAGGAAGTAGAGGAGTCAATTCCTTATACAGTTGAACTAAATGGCTATCGCATCCGCCGCCAAGAGGAATTGCGATCGATGGCAGAGTACGCAGCAGATCAAGCCCGATCGACGGGAGTTGAAGTTGAAATAAAATCGCTGTCTTCGGCAGAACGCCGTCAAGTCCACAGCTTTTTGAGCGAATGTGAGGATATAGAAACTTACAGTCAAGGACAAGAACCCGATCGGCGTTTGGTAGTGCGGCTGCGCTGACGCTAAAGAAGGAAGAAGGAAGAAGGAAGAAGGAAGAAGTTAAAAAATTAACTATTCCTTTTGACCTTTGAATTCAAGAATTAGGAAGGCGAAAGATTATGGAGACAATTTATATCCCTCATCTACTCACAAAAACTGAGCGGAAAGAGGTCATTGATTTTGAAGAATTTATCCCCGATTTAGAAACTCTTACTCCGGTGCGAGGGCGACTGCAAGTGAGTCACCAAGGGAATTATCTTGAGGTGAAGGCAAAAGCAGAAACAATTGTTACTCTCACCTGCCACAGATGCTTGAAACAATACAATCATCGTTTGGCACTCAACTCATCAGAACTAATCTGGCTAGAAGAAACAGCAAATCAAACAGATTCAAGTTCAGCAGAAATAGAAGTTGCTTTAGAAGATTTGGTGGAAAATTTGTCCCCAGGCGGCTATTTCTCTCCGGGCGATTGGGTGTACGAGCAAATGTGTTTGGAACTGCCGCACAAACAGATATGCGATACTGAATGTCCGGGAATTTCTTTAACTGATGATGCAAATACAGAAAGCACCGAAACAGTCTCAGACAGTCGCTGGGCGTCTCTGGAAGCACTTAAACGGCAATTGCCTTAGTCAGTTGGCAGTGGGCAGTTGGCAGTGGGCAGTTGGCATTAGCTAATAAGAAATAACAAAGAACAAAGAACAAATAACAAATAACCACTGACAACTAACAACTAACAACTAACCACTGACAACTGACTAATGACTATTTTTAGCGACGAGTTTGAACTACTGCTGCGATCGCGCTACCCCCTAATTTACATTCCCACACGGGAAGAAGAGCGCGTAGAAGCGGCGATCGCCCAAAGTGCCAAAAAACAAGGTTCTCGCGCCGTCTACATCTGGGATTTTGTTGATGGCTACCAAGGCAATCCCAACGATACAGGTTTTGGCAAGCGCAACCCGCTGCAAGCTTTGGAATTTCTCGAAAAATTACCCGCCACTGCGCCGGCAATTTTTATTCTGCGCGACTTTCAGCGGTTTTTGGAAGATGTCTCGATTTCCCGCAAGCTGCGGAATTTGGCGAGACTCCTCAAATCTGTGCCCAAAAATATTGTCATCATATCTCCTTTAATTTCGATCCCGGAAGACCTCAGCGAAGTGATGACAGTTTTGGAATTTCCCCTGCCTGCGGCGGCGGAAATCAAAGTTGAGGTAGAAAGGCTATTAGGGGCTACCGGACAAGCCATTGAAGGGCGTTTGCTGGACGAAACAGTGCGCTCCTGCCAAGGGTTGTCGATCGAACGAATCCGCCGAGTTTTGGCAAAGGCGATCGCCACCAGAGGCGAACTCCATTCCGACGACGCGGAACTGATTTTAGAAGAAAAGCGCCAAACAATTCGCCAAACTCAAATTCTGGATTTTTACCCAGCCCGCGAAAATATATCCGATATCGGCGGTTTGGACAATCTCAAAGAATGGCTGCT
This sequence comes from Microcoleus sp. B13-B6, assembly GCF_036705405.1. Taxonomy (NCBI): domain Bacteria; kingdom Bacillati; phylum Cyanobacteriota; class Cyanophyceae; order Oscillatoriales; family Microcoleaceae; genus Microcoleus; species Microcoleus sp. B13-B6. The sequence goes on along the minus strand of NZ_JAUBUJ010000075.1, from coordinate 15,301 downwards.
GCGGCGCGGCGGTGCTTTTTCCGATCGAGCTCGCCAATACGGTTTGCCGCATCCCAGAGGTTTGTTGTTAGTCGGAATTCAAGGAACCGGAAAATCCTTAACAGCAAAGGCGATCGCCCACCACTGGCATTTGCCTTTGCTGCGGTTGGATGTCGGGCGCTTGTTTGCCGGATTAGTCGGAGAATCGGAATCCCGCACCAGGCAAATGATTCAGCTAGCCGAAGCTTTGGCCCCCTGCGTGCTGTGGATTGACGAGATTGACAAAGCTTTTGCGGGATTAGACGGTAAAGGGGATTCCGGGACAACCAGCCGGGTGTTCGGGACATTTATTACTTGGTTGGCCGAAAAAACTTCGCCGGTGTTTGTAGTCGCAACAGCCAACAACATCCAGTCTTTGCCGCCAGAAATGCTGAGAAAAGGCAGGTTTGACGAAATATTTTTTGTGGGTTTGCCCAGCCAGGAGGAACGGCGGGCGATTTTTGAGGTACATTTGTTGCGGTTGCGATCGCACAGCATCAAAAATTACGATTTAGAGCGCTTGGCTTACGAAACTCCCGATTTTTCAGGGGCCGAAATCGAGCAAACTTTGATTGAAGCAATGCACATTGGCTTTAGCCAAAATCGAGACTTTACCACGGATGATATTTTAGAATCAGCTAGTCAGATGGTGCCCTTAGCCAGAACGGCTCAAGAGCAAATCCAGTTTCTCCAAGATTGGGCCGCGGCTGGGAAAGCTCGCCTTGCTTCTAGATACGGCAGTTTGAGCCGCCGGATTCAAGGTTAACCTTTTGAAGTCAGTAGTCAGTAGTTAGTAGCCAGTTGTCAGTTGGCAGTTACCAGATTTTACTCAACATTCAGCAGTCAACACTCAACAGTCAACTTTCTTCCCTCTGCCTTCTGCCTTCTGCCTGACATCCGTTACATCCGTTACATCCGTTACAGAATCCGTTGCCGAACTTCCCTCTTCCTTCATTTGCGGTTTTATGAACACTGTATATAGCGTTTTCAAATTTTTAGTGGGTTTTCTGCTCGCGATCGTCCTGATGGCAGGTGCTAGCGTGGCTGCTGCACTTTACTTTGCCGCTAAGCTAACTACTATCCCCGAAAAACCAGTTTTTTCCAACGACAAAACACCAGCTCAGGTTGCGGGCGCTGCGCCGAAGTCAACAGCCCAGGCTAGCCCTGTTTCTACATCTAGCGATGCCCCGTCTCCGAAACCGCTGGAACCGGGAGCTTACCGAGCTCTGGTGACTCAGCCGATCGGCTTAATTCTCCGGGATACTGGTAGCCGAGACTCGAACCGCATTGGCGGTGTTGGTTACAAGGAAAGAGTCGTAGTTTTGGAAGAGTCGCCCGACAAAGAGTGGCAGCGAATTCGGATTGAGGATGGCGATCGCGAAGGTTGGGTCAAAGGCGGCAATACTGAAAGAATTGAGGGCGAATAGGATTTAGACAAAAAATATACTCCTCTGATTGTGACGGCAGCGAAGGAATGGCAGTGTGAAAATTGTTCACCAACGCCGGTTTTTTTCCTGTCTATTGTTGCCCAAATAGCGATTTACACATTTATCACAAAAAGTCAAGTTAAATTTATTTACGATATTTGAGATTGCAGTTTGAGGCGCACAGACTGCGGGTGCGATCGCCCCCTGCAAAATCCTGAATTTGACATAAAAGCCCAGCAGACAAAAGGTTTCAATAGCTAAAAGTCAACAGAAAAACTTGAACAAACATAAGTAAAACTTATGTTTTTCAGGAGAGTATGTTAAGAAAATTAGCAAAATTTTAAGGTTAGTTGCAAAACCCAGGCTGTTGTCACTGGCGCAGAGGCAAGAATGGTAGCTTGGATAACAAGATGTAAGTTTTCAGCTTAACAGCTACCAACAATAAAAAATATGTACGACAAACGTCCCGATCGAGATTTGGCGACTGCTGCTGTTACTGCAGCTTTGGGAGCTGGGGTCGTTACCTCTTTTGCGGTGAGCAGAGGCCAAAACCCGCTAGTAGCCATCGCAATTACTATTTTTGCAGCGGGAGTAGCTGTAATTTGCGATCGGTTCGGCTTAATTTAAGCGAGCGTCGATTTTTTAATACACAGTCAACTTACGAGATGTTACACCATTCTCAATAAGCTTTTTATGAACAGGCAAGAAGCCTATTCCACAAGAAAATTCACTCTTTGTGGAACAGGCATCTTGCCTGTTCTTAAGAATGATGCAAGATGTGAGCTTATCAAAAAATCCCCGTTCTATTTGCAACTAGCAAAAGTGGGGATTTTTAGTGGCTAGTTTTTTCGTTAATCAGCGGTACTTTCCCAGACGCACTCGCCACATGAAGAAGCCGCGTTTCTTAACAAAAAACCTGCGATTTCAGGCTCTTTACCCGACAACCAATTAAGGTGATAAGAACCGGCCCGCAAGTCTTGTGGTAATTTCTGCGGCCCCCAGATAAAATATTAGCCAGCACTACCCCAGAACTTATTGTCTTTTGGCCTTAAAGGCTAAGACTATGCCTGCAAACTTTTTTGTTTAGTCTCGCGTCTCTAGAAGCAGCGATGCTATCTTGGTTGTTACCTGTAATTATTTTTGACTGTAAATTTTTTAGAAAAACGGGTGCTTCGCGCTTTCCAAGTAGAACTTAGCGTTGATAGAATCCAAGCCAAGCGTGCTAAAAATGATTTTTGGCAGTTTGCTCACACAATCCACCCACAATTTCACACTAAAAAATTATGGAATCTCTTGCTTACCTCGAACTTGCTCTTGTTTGCGAAGCACCCGCAGAGTCGAAAATTTTTGATGAGCCCAAGTGGCAAAACCTATCGAGTCAGACTTACGTCCGTTTGCTGTCTCTGGCTTTGATGCTGTCGGTTTTGAGTGCAGCCGGTTCGGCTTTTGCTCAAATAGATCCGGGATATCCAAATTTGCGCTCTGTTCAAGACAGGTTGCGGGAACTCGGTTATTTTCCCAGATCATCGACAGGTCAACTCGGCCCGGTAACAAAACAGGCGCTGACTAACTTTCAGCGAGACTATCAACTGTCGCTGACTGGTAGGCCCGATCGAGCTACTGTGATCGCACTCAACAGTTTTGCCGGGGATGACGATCGACCTTTTAATACTATTTATACAAATTATCGGGAGCTGCGTTTTGGAGACGCGGGTGCAGATGTTTCCGCACTCCAGCGCAGGTTGCAGCAGCTAGGCTACTTCAACGCGCGTCCAACAGGGAGTTTTCGCGAAGTTACTCAAAATGCGGTTAGATACTTCCAGCGAATAAATCGACTGCGGGTAACTGGAATTGCCGATAGGCAAACTTTAGCTTTGCTGTTTGGTTCCACCCGGCCAGTTCCCCCCGTTACGCTTCCAGGGGATATTTCAGGGAATGGCGGTTGCAAGGGGCTGCGGTTCGGGGACAGAGGGGCGACGGTAGACTTGATCCAGCGGCAATTAAAAGCTTTGGGCTATTTTGAAGGCGGCGTTGACGGCAAGTTTCGCGAACGCACTCTCTACGCTGTGACTCGTTTTCAGCAAGATTACAATCTGGTTTCTGACGGCTGCGCTGACACTGCTACTTTGACTGCTATCGATGCCCAGATGAGGCAAGCTCAAATTACCTCATGGACTGAGGAAGATGAGCAACAGAGTAATGCCGGAGATTTTCTGGAGTTGGGCGACAGAGGCCGACAAGTAGAATTTGTGCAGCGGCGGCTGCAAGAATTGGGTTATTACAGGAGCCAGATTCACGGTTGGTTCGATCGACCAACTCAGGCAGCTTTGATCCGCTTTCAGAGAGATAGCGGGCTGTTCGGGACTGGAAGGGTCGATCGCAGCACTCGATCGGCTTTGCGGCAAGGCAACAGGCAGGCCGCAGCGCCTGTGCCGCAGCAAATCGCCGCTGGTCTGCGACGGGGCGATACTGGGCCTGCTGTCCGACAGCTTCAGTCTGCGCTCAGAAGTCTGGGCAAAAACCCCGGCCCGGTGAACGGAGTATTTGGAGCCGAGACTGAGTTTGCGGTGCTGTCGTTTCAGCAGGAACGCAATTTGTCACCGGCGACGGGTATTGCCACTCCGGCGACTTGGGCTGCGCTCCAAAACGGATTAGCTGGGCGGCTAGCTGTTCCTGCTGTTCCAATTAGCAGCAGTTTGAACTCTCGATCGAGCATTCAGCAATTACAAAGGCGGCTGCAAGACCTCGGCTTTTACACAGGCTCGATCAGCGGAGTTTTGGATACTTCGACGAGAGATGCCCTCGATCGAGCTCAGCGCAGTTACGGGGTTAGCAGCGACGATTTGTTGAGCCAAACTTTTTAGCCCCAGGCTTGCGGACGCTACATCAAAGAAATCGGGTTTCTTGTTTCCGACTCATTCCTGAAATGATGTATTTTTCTTAAGAAACCCGGTTTCTGCGTAACTCTGATCGCACTTGGGCTACCGATTTTTGTTAAAACTTGTAACAAGTCGTACTTGAAATGCGAAAATAGTGTAATGTCACTCGATTAAATCCGGGGCGCTGCTGCCGTTCTGGGCGATCGACCTCGGACAAGACCAATTGCTGGAAACCAAAGACGGCCATCCCATCCGCAAAGCTTCGTGGCACACCGTATGAATGGTTAGCTGGCAGTCTAGCAGGTGCAACCCAGACTTTTCAGCTTGCTTCATGCCAATTTTCAAAATCGAATCGTTGTTAAATTCGATCGTTCTGTTGCACTGAACGCAGACTAGGTGGTGGTGGTGATGCGGGTAAGGCTGGTTTATTTCATAGTGTTTGTGACCTTCTGCTAATTCGAGTTCGCGGAGGAGGCTCATCCTTGCCATTAACTTTAAAGTTCGGTAAATGGTGGACAAGCTAATGTTTTCGCCGCGATTTTTTAACAAAGTGTACAAATCCTCCGCACTCAGGTGATTGCCTTTGGGGAGGTTCTGAAACACGTGCAAGATGGTTTCCCGTTGGGGAGTCATCCGCCAGCCTTTGTCATTGAGTTCGGATTTGAATGAGGACGCGGTATAAAGTGCCATAGTGACCCTCTCAAGAAAGTCTGCCTATTGACAATAATACACAACGATCGAGATATTTTGCAAATATCGCAGCTTATTGAAAAAAGATTGAGGAAAAAATTTGGTTTTTGATATTTTTTGACTTGTAACCAGCTTTATGACTGATATCAAATCCGGTAGCATCGGAATTATTCCTCTCTGTATTCTCTCCCTCTGCGTTCTCTGCGCCCTCTGCGGTTAAATCATTCCGATACAACCGGAAACGATATGAAAGCATCCAGGATACAAGCCCCCGGATTCATCTCGCGCAAGTCAATACTTCAATCTAAAATCTAAAATCTAAAATCTAAAATCTAAAATCTAAAATCGATTGACTTGCTGCAGAGGACAGAGAAGTTGTTTAGAAGTAAATATTGTTACTTCTGCCGAATGCCTCATGCCTTCTGCACAAGTGCCAAATGCCTTGATCCCTGATTAATCGCGCTGACTGACCGTCCCAATTTAAGTCAAAGACTCCAGATAGTCGCGGACGCGGTTGCGACGCTTAGGTTGGCGGAGTTTTTGCAAAGCTTTGGCTTCAATTTGACGCACTCGTTCGCGGGACAAGTCGAGGGCGCGACCGATTTCTGCCAGCGAATAGGGGTGTCCGTCACCCAAACCAAAGCGCATCAGAATTACATCTCGCTCGCGGCTGGTCAAATCTGCCAGCAGTTGCTGCAAGTCGCGGTGCAAAGCTTCTCGCATCAGCATTTCTTCTGGGGAGATGCTGTCGGTTTCGAGCAAGTCGCCCAACTCTGTATCTTTTTCGTTGCCCACTTTAGTTTCCAAAGAAACAGAACGGGGAACTCGCAGCAAAACTTCTCGGACTTGGGGCGCTGTCATGTCCAACTCGACAGCGATGTCTTCGATCGTAGCTGTCCGACCTTTTTCTTGAGAAATTTTGCGCTGGGCTTTTTTGATTTTGTTAAGTTTTTCGGTGATGTGGACGGGGAGGCGAATGGTGCGGCTTTGAGTGGCGATAGCCCGCGTAATTCCCTGCCGAATCCACCAGTAGGCATAGGTGCTAAACCGATAGCCCCGCGTCGGGTCAAACTTTTCTACAGCTCGCTCCAGTCCCAGAGTACCTTCTTGTATTAAGTCGAGCAATTCTAAACCGCGATTTTGATATTTTTTCGCCACCGAAACCACTAGGCGCAGGTTCGCCTTAATCATGTGGTCTTTAGCTTCGATGCCTTCAGCTTGAATTCTTTCGATCGCCTCCACCGTCATCTCGGCTAACTCGGCCCACTGGCGCTTGCCTTCGGACATAATTCGCTTGAGTTCTGGCACGTCACCGACACCGGCGGTTAATGCCCAGCGTTCCAGGGAAGGTTTATGTCCCAACTGTGCGGATAACCGATCGCGCACTTCTATTAAATGCACGAAGCGCCCAATTAGTCCTTCTTCCTGGGAGGCGACGGTGTTACGTAATTCCAGCAATTTGATATAGCGCTGAACTTTTTGAGCTTCCGAGACTTCTTCGTCTCTACCCAAGAGACGAACCCGACCTATTTCTTGGAGGTACAGGCGCACTAAATCTGTAGTGCGACGGCTGGCATTTTTTTGCAATTTGGCTGCTGGGTCTGCATCTTCTGTCTCTGCTGGGTCTTGGTCGAGCAGTTCGTCTCCAGCTTCTTCAGCATCTTCATCCAACACATCACCTTGCAAGGGATTGACTTGCAGTTGTTCGTCGAATTCAGCTTCAGCGTAAAAAGAGGTGGCTGGCATAGTGATTTTCTCAGTGGCTCCGGTGAAAAGATGCTACGCTTAGCGGTTATTTATAATTAAGATGCCCATTTGGTTAAGACGAAGCATCACCGCTTTGTGTTTCTTTAGTAACTTTTCTGACTTTTCTGCTGTTGTTCGATCGAACTTTTGCTGCCCCACTTGTTTTACCAAGATTCTGGAAAACGCTAAGAACTTTCTGATGTAACAGGTTGAAGGCCCGAAAAGTGTGCTTTACTTCTTTGTTTATGTAGCTAGTATAGATAGTTACTGGCTAGAAACAAGTGACGTTAGTCAGAAGTTAAGTTAATCTTCATCACCAATAAGCTGGTTCCCGATCACTTCGGAAAATTCGCCATTTTTTTAATAAAACTTTATATAACTCGGCGCTCTTGATTAAATACGCTGCAGTGAGCGCGGAAGTTTAATCCATTACAGAATATGGGTTTCAGAGTTGCTAGAGTCCCCAGTACCGAGTTATTGGCTGACGCAAAAACCGGGTTTCTCGATGTCTTTTGCGTAAGTCATGAGTTTGAGCTGGCGATCGACCGATAATTGTTTTGCTATTGGCGGCTGCTTCCGGGTTAACATCACGCCCAGAACATCCGCATCTGAAACCGGGTTTTTTGCCCAGGGCCTGCATATCAAGCGCAAGTTTTTCCTCGGTGTTACCCGGTTGATCTGGTTGTAGTGAGAATGGTGCGATCCTCTTCGAGGGCTTCGCTAACGGGCGCGAGTCATTGGTAACAAGTTAAGCTAAGAAAGCATTGTCAATCAGCAATTATGCTCAACATTTACTCGGATTTTGGGCATAAAACTGAGATATGGGCGATCGAGGAATCATGCCTCCCATGATATTTATACTTACTCCCTCTCAAATCGTAAATTTTCCACTCCTAAAAAAGCAGTTTTTTTGAGTAATATTACTGATTGACAAATGCAGTTAAGTCTTAACTTGTCACCAATGGGCGCGAGTCAACTCAAATTAAAATTGCTAGCGTGGGTAAAGTTTCATCAGTTCCCTCACCTGTTCGGCGTGATAGGAACTGCGAGTTAAGGGAGAAGCGACAACTTGCAAAAATCCCAAAGATTCGCCAAACTTTCTCCAAGCATCAAACTGTTCTGGAGGCACAAAGTTTTCGACGTTCAAGTGCTTTTGAGTCGGTTGCAGGTACTGTCCAACTGTTAAAATATCGCAGCCGACAGCCCGTAAGTCCTGCATCGCCTCCCGAATTTCGGTGTCTGTTTCTCCGAGTCCCACCATGATGCCGGATTTGGTGTAAACCCCTGGTGCGAGTTCGCGGCTTCGCTGCAATAGTTCCAAGGTGCGATCGTACTTTCCTTGCGGCCGCACCTTGCGGTAAAGTCGCTTTACGGTTTCGGTATTGTGGTTGAGTACCTCTGGCCGGGCTGCGAGAATAATTTCTAAAGCCTGCCAGTTGCCGCACAAGTCGGGAATCAAAACTTCTATAGTTGTATCGGGCATCGCCGATCGCACTGCTTGAATGCACTCGACAAACACAGACGCGCCCCCATCCGGCAAATCGTCCCGGTTGACAGAGGTAATCACGACGTGGTTGAGTTTGAGCCGCTGCACTGCTTGGGCCAATCTTTGGGGTTCTGTGGGATCTAAAGGTTGGGGCTTTTTCTCAAAATCGATGTCGCAGTAAGGACAGGCGCGGGTACAAGCCGGGCCCATAATCAAAAAAGTCGCAGTACCTGCGTTGAAGCATTCGCCGATGTTCGGACACGACGCCTCCTCGCAAACCGTATTCAGGGATAAATCCCGCAAAATTTCTTTGACGTTGCCGACGCGCTCCCACTGGGGGGCTTTAACTCGCAACCACTGGGGCTTAACTGTCACGTCTGTCTCCGCCTGAGTAGTGTTTTACAAATAATTATATACGAGGTTGCTAAATTTTTACTTGAATGTGATAAGCTTAAAATCTAGTGACTAATTTCGGGATGTAGCGCAGCTTGGTAGCGCACCTCGTTCGGGACGAGGGGGTCGCAGGTTCAAATCCTGTCATCCCGATTGCTTTTAACTCTTCACGGGTAACGAGTTTCAGATTTATTACCCTCTAGAATATTCCACTTTCCGCTCATCCTTCGCTCAGTCCGACTCTTCTAAGTAGCTGAGTATCTCCAAAACTGCTTCAAATCCTGTCATCCCGATTATAAAATTAGATTGGATATGCCCCAGCAAGTGAGTTTGTTTTGGGCGATCATCCGGGTGTGTATATTTCTGGTACGCATAAATTAGTCGATCGGGCGATTCCCTACGGGATAGCTGCGCTTCATGGGCGTGTTAATTCCCCTTTGCTAAAAAATCAACTGTAGCCACTGTTTTGGCAGAGGGAATTATAGAATAAAACGTAAACAATCAGAGCAGCAGTAGAGACTAGAGAACAAGTCTTTGCCTTCTCCCTCTGTGATGATTTGGGACTGTGTTTAATCACAGGTACTTGCTCAATGCTGAGAACTTTGACCAAGGTTTGAAACCGGAGGCAAGTATAAATACTGCAATAATTCTTAAATACAAGTTCATTAAGATTTACATCTTGAGATAGATGAATTAATAGGTGAATGAGCTTATAATAAAAGCTAATTCTTAGCGGGTCTAAAATTAACCCGAAAACCGGAGGATATTCCAATGCAAATAAGTGGCAAAGCCTTCGGCTCCTGCTCTCGCTGCGAAACAGTACCCGAAAAAATAGAGGGCAGGGGAGGTCTATACCTGTGGTTTCCAGTATCGCACACCCTGACCAAGGTTATTTCGGCACTGACTAAGGCTAAACTTGAATTCAAGCTTTTAGAAGAGAGCAAGTGTTTGTACGTTATGCTTGAGGGAATAGCCAAAGAAAAGTTTAACGCCCTAGCATCATCGGTGCTGACAACTCAAGAGTTGAAAGAGACAAAAGTTTTGTGGATGCGCGAAGTTGAACAGCCAAAACTTAGCGATTTTTATCGCAGCACTTCCTTAGACAGTTTTATTAATTTGAGTAACTCTGATTGGCTGTTAGATTTATTGTCCGAAGAACGCATTACTACACATTTTCAGCCCATTGTTTATACCTCAGATACTTCTAAAATTTTTGCCCACGAAGCCCTGCTCCGAGGAATTGACGAGCAAGGAAACTTAATTTATCCGGGTCGGATTTTTGCCCAAGCAGAATCAGCCGGCCTAATTTTTCAACTAGATGTTTTAGCCCGGACTCGCGCTATCCGCGAAGCCCATGTTTACGATATCAAAGAACTACTTTTTATTAATTTTTCTCCGACTTCAGTTTACGATCCCGCTACGTGCCTGCGAAGAACAGTACAGGCTATTGATGAATCTGGAATTCCTCACAGCAATATTGTTTTTGAAGTAGCGGAATCTCAGCACCCTCCTGATATCGATCACTTGATTAATATTCTGAGGTTTTACCGAGAGGCGGGATTTTTAATTGCCCTGGACGATTTTGGCAGCGGTTCTTCTAATTTAAATTTGATGCACCAACTGCGTCCAGATTTTATTAAGTTGGATATGCAATTGATTCGCAACGTCGATCAAGATTATTATAAGGCCCTAATTACTGAAAAGATGTTAGAAATTGCCGCTCAATTAGAAATTAAAACTGTTGCTGAAGGTGTGGAAACTTTGGAGGAGTTTGAGTGGGTGCGGGAACGGGGAGCAACTTTTGTTCAAGGTTATTTGATTGCTAAGCCGACTTCGCCGCCGATCGCAGTTACGAGTTATATTGGTGCTGAACCAGTACCTATTTCTGCTTAGGTGGTTTCCATTTGCGATTTGGCGCTACATTTGCTCGTCCCCAGGCTCTGCCTGGGAACGAGAATTACTAGCACTTTAAACGCTTAAATTGCGCCGCAGAAACATTTCTAAGGATTCCATTCTCATGCCGTAGATTGATTCCAAGTTTTGCACTTCTTCGGGAGTGCAGAAATACTCGTTACCCAGCAATACCCGCAAAGTTCCTAAGTCTTTTTGAGCTTGAGGATTCAATAAACCCAACGCATTTCTCAAACCGTCAAACACCATCAGCGGCGGGTTGATTACTATCGGTTCGCGCTTGAATAAGCGTGCAAAAATGCAGGGAATGTCATCCCTTGTCAGCACATCCGGGCCACCGACTCGCAGAATTTGGTTGCGTGCGCCTTCGACTGTTGCCGAGTCTGCGGCAATCTTTGCTAAGTCATCGGTACTGACAACAGAGGTGCGGTTTTTGCCGTCGCCAATCAGCAGGTAAAGTCCGGTTTCTCGAAATCTTTCTGCTAGCGGTAACAAGCTGGAAGCAAAACCGGCAGGCCGCAAGATTGTATAATTCAATCCGCTGTTTTGCAGGTATTTTTCAACTTCTCGCTTGGCTTTGAATACTGCGGAATCTTCGTATCCTCGATCGACTCCCAGTACAGAAATAAAGACAAAGTGCTGCACTCCGGCTTCTTTGGCGCAGTCGATTAATTCTATGTTAGCGCGGTAGTGTACTGCTTGAACGTCGCCGCCGGTGCCGTGGGTGCTGATAATGTATTGCACTCCTTGGCAGGCTTTTTTAATATCTTTGTCTTGTTTTAAGTCGCCGATAAAAATCTCGGCGCCTCGGTTTTCTAGTTCTGAGTAGCGAGATGCGAGGCGAACGAATGCGCGGACAGGCTTTTCTTGCTGTCTGATTTCTCGTACAATTCGGCGGCCTAGTGCGCCTGTTGCTCCGGTTACTAAGAACATGATTTTTTGTGGTTGGTTGTTACTTACATATTGCACATTTCTCAAGAACAGGCAAGATGCCTGTTCCACAAATAGTGAGTTTTATTGTGGGGAGTAGGGGTTGGGCATCCTGCCCCTTAAGAACAGGCAAGATGCCTGTTCCACAAAGAGTTAATTTTATTGTGGTGTGGGCATCCTGTCCGCCCATCCAAGGCTTATTGAGAATGGGGCAAGATGTCAATTGTTACTAACCTTATAACTTATAAATCAAATTTCGACAATTACGGGGGCATGGTCGCTGGGTTTGATTAATTTTCTGGGAGCAATGTCTATTGTACAGTTTTTTGCTTGTTCGTACAGGGGAGGGCTGAGATAATGGTGGTCGATTCTCCAGCCGTTGTTGCGTGGAAATGCGGCGGCGCGGTAGTCCCACCAGCTATAATGGCCGCCTTCTGATGTGAATTTGCGAAAGGGGTCGTTTAATCCTAATTCTATGATTTCTTTTAGCGCGAGGCGCTCGGCGACAGACAAGCCGACGGAGTTAGCATTGGCTTTGGGATTGTGGATATCTCGATCGTCCGGGACGATGTTGAAGTCGCCGCAAATACACAATTTGGGGGATTTATCTAGTGCTATTTTGAGGTATTCTTGCAGCAGTTTGAGCCACTTTAGTTTGTACTCATATTTCTCGCTGCCGACTTCGGAACCGTTGGGAACGTATACGCAAATAATGCAAATATCGTCGATCGTTCCGGCTATTAGGCGTTTTTGTTCGTCAAAAATATCTGTGGTTTCGTCGCCGAGAAGGGGGGCAAATCCGGTGCTGATTTGCGTTAGGGGCGATCGGCTGAGAATGGCGACGCCGTTGTAGGATTTTTGACCGGAAATGTAGCAGTTGTAGCCGAGGTTGGTGAAGGGTTCTAGGGGGAAGTCTTTGTCTGTAACTTTGGTTTCTTGGAGGCAGAGAACGTCTGGGGAGTTTGTTTGCAACCAGCTAGTAACGTGTTCTATGCGGGTGCGGATTGAGTTGACGTTCCAGGTGGCGATTTTCATTAATATAGTAATCCTAACGGTGATGTGGGGGAAACCCAAATTCGGATGACTCGGCGGTTGAAACCGCTACTACACATACAAAGTCCGCCTGCGCGGACTAATAATAAAAGCGATCGCACCTATTTTAAGCTATTTTTTGCCGGGTCAACTCACTTGATTTGATAAATGTAAGCATCTTCGACCCACGTCTGATTAACCCGATTATTTGTGAGTCTTCTGCCTGATAAGTCTAAATTCCAATCTTGCTGTAACTGACGTAAGCCTTCAATTAATTCATGTTTTGGGCTGACTGCTACAAGTGCTGTCCAATCGATTTTCAATTCTGGTTTAACTTGGCGAAAGACTGATAGAATTTCCCCATAAGTTTTCAGTGAGCCTTCGCGATCGTGCAGAGGTGAGGTGAGCATCAGCCGCCATGTTTCTGGCCCTGGTGCGTAGTTCCAGAGAGCAGAATCAACTGATAGATTTGCTGCATTCAGAGCATCTATTAGTCTTTGACCTTCTTCTATTTCGTAACTTACCAATGTTGCTGTAGCCATTGTAAAACTCCGTGATTTGGGTCAGTAATTGCTGAGTAAATATCCAGGGCTTTTTGTCGGTTATATTTTTGGTAACGGCTTTCTTCTGACCAATCTCTGACCTCTAACCATCGAGATGAAAAATTAGGATCTTTTAGAAGAGTCTTGAATTCTGTATCAAGTTTCGCAACTTTAACCAGCTTTTCCAAATCGTGGGTGTAACTGTCCATAACAGTTTTCTTGTCAGGAAAATCAAATTCCTGAGTTTGCTTGGCAATGCAAGCCTTTAAAGCGCATTCAATGACATAACCGCTGAGGTAGTAAGCACCTGAGTATTTATGATTGTCGAGCAGCACTTCTACTTCTTCAAGTCGAGTGAGTGCTAGGTTCTGTAAATCTTGCCTATTCAAAAGTTTAGCATACCTCCATAAATTTTTACTATCTTAGCTCTAGTTTAGCAGAGCGATAAATTTATCAGTTTTTGTTTCGGGTTTTGTTGATTATATACTCTCTGATTACTGGCCCGATCGTAAAGTGCGATCGCCCGTTGTGTTTTACTGTTTCAACTAATGACCGTCGTCCTAAAGATTGCATGACTTTCAAGAGTTCTGGCGGTGATAGTTGCAGGTTTTCTGGTATTTTTGAGATGTCGGCAGGTTCGGGGGTATTGGCTAGCCATGCGATCGCCTGTTGTTCGGATGCGGTTAGGCGATCGAAATGCTGGTGCAGGAGTGATTCTAAGTCTCCTAAGAATAGGGTATCATAGGAGAGGAATTCGGAAACGCTACCGCCGAATAAGTCTTGAATCAATGTGGCAACTATATTTAACCAGGATGGATTGCCTCGGTAAAGGTCGATCAGTTCTGACCATTTCTCCGGTTCTGCTAACCCTTTTTCTCTGAATATTTCTTGTGCTTCGGGGCCTAAACCGTTGAGTTGCAGAGATTTGCAGGGGCGGTTTTCGCCTTCTAAGGCGGCGATTTCTCTGGGTTTTTCCCAACTCAGGAGGATTAAGCAACTGTTGTGGGATGATTCTGTTATTTGTTTGAAGAATGCGCCGTAATTTTCATATCCAGGTTGGTAGTTTCCTGCGAGTTGTTGGCTGCTGAAAATGGTTTGGATATCATCGAGGATGATCAGACAGCGGTGCGATCGTAAATATTCTAGTAGGGGCAATCCCCCCGTGGTTGCCCTTTCTTCTGGATAGGGGGCGGGCACGGAGGGGGCGGGCACGGGGGCACCGCCCCTACAGGATTTAATTAAGTCGGTTTGGAGTGATGCGAGGGGTGGAGAGTTGCGGAGACTTCGCCAGATGATGCGATCGAATTCGTGTTGAATTTGTGCGATGAGTTGGAGAGTCAGGGCGGTTTTGCCAATACCGGATAAGCCGTATATGGTGATGAGGCGGGTGCGGTTTTCCAAAATCCACTGGTTGAGGGTGGTGAGTTCGGATGTGCGGTTATAGAATAGGTTGGGTTCTGGTGCGTCGGATAAGTCTTGAGATACTGTAAGTTTAGCGTTTTCTGTTGGTTTATTTGATATATCCTCGTTTTTATGTGTTGGTTCGGGGACTGTGAAAGAGAGGGAACCATCTGTGGAGACTTTACCTATCTGCACACAGCCATTCCCAGTAATGGAGAAATTCGAGAATTGCCATCTCTCTACAGTTGGGCGAAAGTTAGATTGATTGATGTCTTCACCTAATGTTTCTGATAAAAGCTTCCATAATTTTGAGGCTACTTTTTTGACATGAGCTTCGCTACGGTGGCAGCTTTTGGCAATTTCAGGGTATTTCTGGCGTTGCCAAGTACCGCGCAATATAGCTTCTTGAAGATGGTCTAGGTGTTTTTGCGTTTTGGTGAATACAAGATTGTCAGCGCATTCTAAAACTTCTTGAACGTCCATATATCGAGTAGGGGGTGGGGTTTTGCCTATGATTTTCCTACTCTATCCTACTGTTTGATACTTTAGCAACTAAATCCTACTTAATTCAATATGTTTTGAGGTAAAAATGGCTACTAAAGTATACTATTTGCTAGTTAAATAAAATAAAGTTAGATGATATCATATCAAAAGGTATTAATTTTTGAGTCTAAACATTCTCGTCCGTCAACTTTATTATTTAAAGCAGGAAAATTAACAGTAATATGGGGAAAATAAAATCATCCTCTGAAGATCGTAATGAAAATACTTCGTAAGGATTCAGGTCAAAAAAACTTAAGTGGCGGCATCTGGTAAAATAAAGGAATGAAAAAGCCCACAGCCACC
>NZ_JAUBUJ010000074.1:0-43531 GCF_036705405.1 Microcoleus sp. B13-B6 | reverse complement strand
TGCACACTTCTCTCGATCGCCCGCTCGAATAATCCAGGTCCGTCAGCTTTTGGCGCTTATTCAGCAAGCCCTAATTATTGTAGGGGCAATCCGACCCCTACTCCCCGTGGTTGCCCTATAGATAGGGGGTAGGCACGGGGGCACTACCCCTACAAATTTATCTGAATCATTTAGGATTGCTATATAGCAATCCTAAATCAGTTGTACAAATAAGTAGGGGTAGTGCTACCCCTACTCCCCGTGCCTACCCCCCACGGATCGGGGCAACCACGGGGGGTTTGCCCCTACAAAAATTACACAATTCATACGGATCGGGGCAACCACGGGGGTTTGCCCCTACAAAAATTACACAATTCATTTAGAATTGCTATATATCTCAACCTATAATCTGCATTCAAAATTTTGAGGACTGCCACAAAATCTTCCTCGCGTCCTACCAACCTACAGTCTTTAGATAGAACTTAATCGAGCTAGATTCTACTACTATCGACAACGACTGATAGGCGAGGAAACTTCATGAAGGCAGAGATATCCATAGTCTGGAAAAAGATTCAGAGCATGATCGACGGCTTTATGATCATGCTGCCTAATATTGTGCTGGCGTTAATTGTCTTTGCAATTTTTTACTTTGTGGGTAGGCAAATTAAGAGAGTGGTCAGGCGAGTTACCCGCCACCACCACCAAGCTCGAAATTTGGGGCTGGTGTTAGGACGGTTAGCCCAGAGTGCGATCGTTCTAGTTGGTCTATTTATTTCTCTTTCGATTATAATTCCCACATTTAAAGCTGGGGATTTGATTCAATTGCTAGGAATTAGCGGGGTGGCGATTGGTTTTGCCTTTCGCGATATCTTGCAAAACTTCTTAGCCGGTATCCTAATTCTGTTGACGGAACCGTTCCGAATCGATGACCAGATTGTGTTTAAAAACTTTGAGGGAACGGTAGAAAATATTGAGACGCGCGCTACAACAATCCTCACCTATGATGGTCGCCGGATTGTCATTCCCAATGCCGAATTGTTTACCAATTCGGTGACAGTGAATACCGCTTTCGATAAACGCCGCACGGAATACGATTTTAGTATTGGTTACGGCGACGATATTGATTGCGCCAAGCAGTTAATGCTGGAAGCATTGTACAGCATAAAGGAGGTGTTGAAAGATCCTGCACCCGATGTGCTGGTGCTTGAGCTAGCAGAAAGTACCGTCAAGATCCGCGTTCGGTGGTGGATTGCTCCGCCGCGCCGCATTGACGATATGCGATCGCGCGACAAGGTAATTTGTGCTATTAAAAAAAAGCTTGTGGAAAACGGCATCGATTTGCCTTATCCCACGCGACAAATTTTGTTTCATGACCAAACCGAAGAAACCGATGGCGATCGCTCCCAGCAGCGCGAAGGATGGCCCGCAGGCAAAAGTAATGTTCCGAAACCTCGTCGTATGGGCCGCTCTTTGCGAAAATTTACCCAAGGGCGATCGCAACTTGACGGCAACGGGCAATCTTAACCCCATCACAAGTCATGAAAAATATCAAGTTGAGAAAACTTTGGGATTCGCTGCACTTCGCTCGTGCAACCGGAATTGATATAACTCGCCGAGTGATCCAAGGAGTAACAAACCAGAATTGATATGATGCCTAATTTTCAAGCAAAAACCACAGTCCGATTGCCATAAACTAAAACACGATTTTGTAAATGATATCGCACGGATCTTGCTAAGACAACCCTTTCTAAATCTTTACCTTTGCGAATCAAATCAGAGACTTCATCGCGGTGACTCACGCGCACAACATCTTGTTCGATAATCGGGCCCGCATCTAAATCGGGTGTAACATAGTGGGCTGTTGCACCGATAATTTTTACCCCTCTTTCATAAGCCCTTTCGTAGGGATTTGCACCCACAAACGCGGGTAAAAATGAATGGTGAATATTAATCACATTGGGAAATTTTCTGATAAAGTCTTGACTCAAAATTTGCATATATTTAGCCAAAACTACTAAATCAATCTTATATTTTTTAAGAAGTTCTAACTGTTGTGCTTCTTGAAGAGCTTTATTGTCTTTAGTAATGGGAATATACTCAAAGTCGATACCGTATTGTGCGGCAATGGGCTTTAAATTTTCATGGTTGCTGATTATCAGCGGAATTTCACCTCGGATTTCTTGCGCTCGCTGTCGCCAAATCAAGTCTAATAAACAGTGATCTTGACGGCTTACCCAGATTGCGATGCGTCGAATTTTATGAGAGAAATGCAATTGCCAATTGGCTTGTAAGTCCTTGGCAATTTCACTAAAAGTCGGTGTTATTTGTTCGGTGGTTAAGTCAAAATCATCTAATTGCCATTCTAGCCTGCTCAGAAATAATCCGGCCGTAAAATCTGTATGGTGATCTGCGTGGATGATATTGCCGTTGTGGGAGGCGATAAAATTGGCAAGTAAGGCGACAAGTCCCTTGCGATCGGGACAGGAAATTAACAGGGTTGCTGTAGGGCTAGTCATAATATAATGACAAAAGTGTCTTGCTGAGTTTATTGAGAAAAAAGTGATATCACAGGAGTTTATTGATACTGAGATGTTGCACCATTCTCCATTAGCCTTTTATGAACAGGCAAGATGCCTGTTCCACAAGAAAATTTATATTTTGTGGAACAGGCATCTTGCCTGTTTCGATGGGCTTACGGGCGGGCTCTTCGGCCCAACCCCTACTCCCCACAAAAGATTTTAACTAAGAGTGGAACAGGCCGAAAAGCCTGTTTCTTATATTGGTGCAAGATGTGAATTTAAACTGATATCTTACAACAATATCAATCAAGGACTTTCGCGCGGGGTGGGGGCGGGTTTTTTAGTCTTTTGGTATCCTTGAAAGCTATTGAGTAAGCAGCCCCTTGTATGTTAAAAGAGGTAGATTGCGATTTACTGTTGGGTGGGGGCGGGTTTATTCAGATTGTTGGTAATTGTTAGATATTGTTGGTGAACCCGCCCCTACAGGTTGTTGACCGCCGGTGCAATATCTTAGTTTAATTGACACTCAAGCGGGCTAAAGCCACTGAGATTCTGCTGACAGAATAGCTTTAGTTATTACTAAAGTTTGATTCTCGCTACGGTGGTCAAATACCGTCTACTTAGTCACCCAAATCAAGTTTAGGTTTCTAGCTACTTTTGTCGTTTTAACGTTTTCTGAACCATCACGCTTGCCAAAATGCGGTACGCTCAACAACCTGCTATTGCTTGCCCTTTACTGTCATACTGTCATCAAGCTTGCACTTGACCGTTGTTTCCAGGGGCGGGAATTTCTCGCCTTCTAGGATGTCTCAACACGTAGATGCTCGTTCTTACTCACTTCTCGAACATAATACAATATTTCAACCAAAATAGAAACAAAGAAAAACACGGGGACTGAAGTCCCCGCGTCGCTTACCTCTCAGGGCTGAAGCCGCTGAGTTTCCCGCATCCGGTATGAATTTTTATGAATCACAGAGGACACAAAGAACACAACTGACAACTGACAACTGACAACTGCCAACTAACTTCTTAAAATCCCATCGCCCCAGCTACTGCATCCAAAGTCGGAGCAATGCCGCTTTTAAATTGATTGTTGCTGTGATTAATTGCGGTATCCGGGTCTTTCAAACCGTTACCAGTTAGCACGCAAACCACCGTCGCCCCAGTCGGAACTTGGTCTTTTACCTTCAGCAAACCGGCCACAGAAGCTGCACTCGCCGGTTCGCAGAAAATTCCTTCCTGTGATGCTAACAAACGGTAAGCGTCGAGAATTTCGGCGTCGGTGACTGCTGCAAAACTGCCGCGGCTGGCTTCGGAAGCTGCGATCGCCTGTTTCCAGCTAGCAGGGTTGCCGATCCGAATTGCTGTCGCCAGGGTTTCTGGGTGCGCCACAGCTTGGCCCGTTACCAACGGCGCAGCCCCCGCGGCTTGAAATCCCATCATCTGCGGCAAGCGCGAACATTTTTTGGCTTGGTGGTATTGACAAAAACCCATCCAGTATGCTGTGATGTTTCCCGCATTTCCGACGGGAATGCAGAGCCAGTCTGGGGCGTCGCCTAAAGCGTCCACCACTTCAAAAGCGCCGGTTTTCTGACCTTCCAAGCGGTAAGGATTGACGGAGTTGACCAATGTCACCGGATAATGGACAGCCATTTCGCGGACAATTTCTAAGGCTCGATCGAAATTTCCCCCAATCGAAATTACTTCCGCACCGTAAAGCAAAGCTTGCGCCAGCTTGCCCAAAGCCACGTAACCTTCGGGAATCAACACGAAAGCTCGCATTCCCCCGCGTCTGGCGTAGGCGGCGGCCGAGGCCGAAGTATTGCCGGTACTGGCGCAAATTACAGCTTCGGCACCAGCTTCCTTCGCCTTGGAAATCGCCATTGTCATCCCCCGGTCTTTGAAACTACCAGTGGGGTTGAGGCCGTCGTATTTCACCAAGACGCGCACGTCTCGACCGATGAGAGAGGCGATCGCAGGTGCTGGAATCAGGGGAGTATTGCCCTCTTGGAGGGTCACTACCGGCGTGGTTTCCGTCACCGGCAGGTAGGGGCGATAAGCTTCGATCAAGCCGGGCCAGCCGTAGCGTTTCGGCTCGGCTGCGCGGGCAGCGGAGTTAGCAGCAGAGTTAACAGCAGAGTCAGTAGCAGGTAGAATCAGGGTCACGATGTCAATGGTTTTAGGCAATGGCCAAGGAATTTACACTAATTTTAGCTCGATCGGTTAATTTGATGTTTAATACGATCGGTTCAGGTTAAAGTAACTTAATGGTGTGAATGTGTAGATATGTCTACTCAATTACTAATGTCAAATAATTCATCCACTCTTTCCCGGCCTCAAGTCGCCGCGAGCAACCCCGAAATGGCTAGTTCTTCTACCCTATCGACCAGTTTTGCCCGCAAAGTAGATTTGGTGAAGTGCCCCTACCAAGCCGATCAGCAAGTTAAGTTCCTGCACTTGCAAGCAGAAATCGAATCCTTGCTGCTGGAAGTGCAAAGCCTCAAACAGCAACGCTCGATCGCTGGCTTGCGGGCTCTCGACCCGATTTCTGGCAGCAAGAGCAATTAGCAGACAATAGCGCCTAATGCTAATTGTCCTGCCCCTGTGTTATAAAAACGAATGTTTTGCTACCCGCAGTGTTTTTTGCCAAAAGTGCTAGAAATTCCTAACTGCGGATAGCGATCGCTAGCATTTGCTAAAACGCGCTTGCCTACAGCTCAACTCGTCTGCTGCTTGCTGGCAACGAGCTGACATTTTACTGCGCTTTTTTATGCGCTAATTTTGTTAAGCCATGCTCATGGCATACGGAGAATCGAAATCAATTTATGACAGCATCGATCGAAAAACCACTAAATTTGACATCCGCAAGTGACACCTCCAACCTGCGCCTCAAAGATATTCTCAAAACCCTGCCGCGGGAAGTATTCGTCAAAAACCCCCGCAAAGCTTGGACAAAAGTCATCGTCAACGTTTTGCTAGTTGCTGTCGGTTACTTGGGCTTAGCAGTATCGCCTTGGTATCTACTGCCCCTAATGTGGATTTTCACAGGAACCGGATTAACCGGTTTTTTTGTGATCGGCCACGACTGCGGTCATCGGTCATTTGCTAACCGCCGCTGGGTCAACGATTTAGTCGGACATCTCGCATTTCTGCCGTTAATTTTTCCGTTTCACGCATGGCGGCATGGACACAATTACCACCACAAGCACACCAATAAACTTGGTGAGGATAATGCTTGGCAGCCGATGACAGCAGAAGACTACGCTGCCGCGCCCAAGGCTTTACAAATAGCTTATAGTTTAATATTCGGTCGGATGTGGTGGATTGGCTCGATCGCCCACTGGGCAAAAGTGCACTTCATGTGGTGGCGCTTCAAAGGCCAACAGAAACAAGAACAAGTTCGGTTTTCAGTTTTTGTCGTTTTAATCGGTGCTGCGATCGGATTCCCGCTTTTAATTGCAACCACAGGCATTTGGGGATTTGTCAAATTTTGGTTAGTGCCCTGGCTGGTTTACCATTTCTGGATGAGCACTTTTACGATCGTCCACCACACAGCCCCAGATATTTCCTTTAAAGAACCCGAAGAATGGGACGAAGCCCAAGCGCAACTATCGGGAACAGTTCACTGCGATTATCCCCGCTGGGTAGAGTTTCTGTGCCACGACATTAACGTGCACGTTCCCCACCACCTTTCAACTGCTATTCCCTGGTACAATTTGCGCCTCGCCCACAGCAGCTTAAAGGAAAATTGGCAAGATCATCTCTACGAAACAGAATTTTCTTGGTCTTTAATGAAGCGGATTGCCGACAACTGTCACTTGTACAATCCCGCTGGCGGCTATCAAACATTGCAGGAATTTAACGCTAAAACAAAGTAAGTTTTAAACGCGATAAATGCCAGAAAAACCCGGTTTGTCAAATACAACCGGGTTTTTCGATATTACAATCCGTAGCCTTTGTCAGGGGAGGAATGCGCGCCCTACTGTCAATATCACAATCCCTACCATTATTAAATCAGTCATTCCCAATCTAAAATCTAAAATCTAAAATCTAAAATCGAATGACTTTCAATCCTAATAACTGTCGCAACGAAAGCGAAGTAGAAAGCAAACTCATTGTCAGCTATCTGCTACCCAAACTAGGCTATACGCCCGACACTTGGCACCAAGAAATAGCATTTGGGAATATTCGTCTCGACTTCCTCTCATTTGCCACCCAAGTTATCCCCATAGTCATCGAGACAGACTCACCGATGAGTGTAGTCATGGAGGCTAAACATCCGAAGGAAAATTTAGACCGCCACCGGCGAAAACTAACTCGCTATTTAACAAGTTTGAGCATCCGCTACGGACTAATAACTAACGGTAAAGAAATTAGAATTTACGAAAGAATCGCCGATGATATTGAGCTAGTCTTTAAGTGTGCTGGACAAGACATTGAAAATAGAATTGATGAAATTATCGCTTTAATTGGCAGAGATAGTTTAAATTTTATAAAAAATCCCGATAATCTCAAACTGGAAGATAGTAAAATTAATTGGGTTAGTCCTGAGTTAATGAGCGAAGTCCCAGTACAGCCCAACAATCCCGCCCCCGCAGAACCTGAGCCAAGTCAAATCTCTGAACCACAACAAATACCTGAAAATTATCCAGTTAAGCCTCAAGTTAAATCCGATGTAACCGTTATCCCAACAACTCAAAATACGATGAAAATCATTGCAGTTTACCACAATAAAGGCGGCGTTGGCAAAACTACAACAGTAATCAATTTAGCCGCAGCGCTGAGCAAGAAAGGTAAGAGAGTCTTGGTGATAGACTTAGACAGTCAGGCTAATACAACCTTTGCGACAGGTTTAGTTAAATTTGAGGATGAAGAACAAGACGATTTGAAAGATAATAATATCCTTCAAGTTTTGCAATCAGAAGACTTTTTCTCGATTGCACAAGTAGCTCGCAAGTCTAATTTTTGCCATCCAGAAATAGATGTGGTTCCTTCCCACATTGATTTAATGCAATATGAAATGGAACTCAATCAACTAGATTACAGCCGAATGATTTTAATTCAGAAACTAGCAGAAGTACAGAATAAATATGATATTGTACTGATCGATACGCCGCCATCTTTGAATTTTTATGCTAGAGTTGCCCTAATTGCGGCGGATTATTTAATTATTCCTTCTGACTTAAAACCTTTTGCCAATCAAGGACTGATTAATGTCAAGGACTTTATCAAAAAAGTTAATGGATTCAAAAAACAAATTGGCAAGAAACCACTAGAAGTTTTAGGCGTACTCTCTTGCAAAATTTCAACTAATAGTAAATTTGTACAGTACAGTTTGCCCAAGCGGAGGGAGGCAATTCCCAAACGCTACGGCTTTGAAATCATGGACAGCGTAATTTACGAGAGAGACGATTTAGCAAAGTGTGCAGAACAATTTCAAATCGTGGGAAATATGGAAATCGCCGATCCCATTTCAGTGCTAGACTTTAAGCCAGATTCCATCGCATCTCAAGAATTTGAAATGCTAGCACTCGAAGTTTTGGAAAAAATAGGTAAAAACTAATGAAAAAATTATCTCCGTCACTGGTTGCAGTTAAAAAAATTACATCCGCAGTTCCCCGTTCCAATTTTGCCGAGGCTGATTTGGACAAATTAGCGCGACTGATTTTAGAGTCAGGAGGATTGATTAATCCGATAATTGTCCGCCGAAACGGTATGGATGCTTACGAAATAGTAGACGGAGACTTTGAATACTATGGGGCGGCGAGAGCAAAGGAAATAGAACCTCAAAAAGGCGAGACAATCGGAGCATTTATCCTGGAAGAAGAAAATGAAGAGCTTCTACTGGAACAACTTAAAATTCTCAGAAAAACCGCAATCAATGAGAATCAAAGTGTAAGTGTGGTTCCGCAACAGTCCTCCAGTTTTGAACAGCGACTGACAAATATTGAAACTCGATTGGAAAACAGAATCACGGAATTAAAAGCCGAGTATACGCGGGAAAAACAGGCGCTGATAGAGAGGGTTAAAGATGTTGAAAGCCGGATTCCCAAGCCAGTTCCGCTGTTGGAAGCACTCAACACTCAAGATAAATTCAAATTGGCTACAAATTTGAAAAATGCTGGCATAAAAGCTCAAACAATAGAACAAATCATCAAAGAGCGAGATTTGGAGCACTTTGCATCTTTTGAAAATGTGTTGGAACGCATGAAAGGTAAAGGGTTAGGCGAGAAAACAATGATTAAGCTTATTGACAAGTGGCAAAAATATTTATAAGCTTTCAGCCATCTCAATTGCATTTTTGGGGCGATCAAAGCCCGCCCGACAAAAGTTGAAAAACCCGATATGACTCGGCGGTTGAAACCGATCCTACACAAACTTTCGTCCCTCTCGGTTGAGACTAAAGAATAAGGGCGATATTAAAGGTGGCTTTCGTATAAATCGAAATTGCGATCGCAACTCGCAACGTCAGCCCGATCACCCGGACGGCCAAAAAAAGTAAAGATGAGTAAAGCAGTGTATCATTGGTGTCCCGCAGGCAGTTAAACTCATCACAGTTGCTTTTTTTAGGAATTGCAGTAACTTTTGCCGATCGCCCGGGCTGTCACCGCACAGCCAGCCGCACAGGTACAGCAGCAAAGCGATATCTCCCCCAGATAACCGAGTTCGATCGCAGAGTTGGAAGACTCAGCCCAAGAAACCCTTTAACTTACCACAGTCTGGGTAAGGTGTTTGTCTCGCACCCTACAATTAGAGTTCTTGGGTTAGTCCTGCAGCACTTAAAACGCAGGCTGTAAAGTGCAAATATACATAAACACCTACACACCCGAATTTAATGAGAAAAGAGGAATTGTAACAAGATGGAGCGATCGTCCGATCAAAACCGAATAGTTGAATATTTGCGAATTAAGCCAATTAGTCACAGCCAGATTTACACTTCCCAAATTGCAGTACCAGAGCCTCAGATGGGAGAGATTCCCCGCGAACGCCGCGAAGCTATCAGGAGAAGTCTCATCGAGCAAGGCAGCAACTTGATTCCTTTAATTGTGCGCCCCACTGAAGCTTACAGCAATGAAGAAGAATATGAAGTTGTCTGCGGATCAGATTGGTGTATTCTTGCTAAAGAACTCGGCATCGAGCAAATGTGGGCGTGGGTATTTGAAATGACCGACGAGGAGGTAGCTGTTGCTCAAGCAGAAATGGAACATTTAGCTCCGCAACCGACTCAGAAACCTGCACAAATTGAGACTCTACTGCAACAATTTGAGCTATCATTTCAAAAAAAGGTAGATAGTCTAACAAAACAAATAGAACAATCTGTTAAAAAAAATGAAGAGCTGCTAAAAAAACACGTAAACGCTCTCACTGAGCAGAACTTTGAGCGTAACCAAATAGAACAGATTAAGCATTTGCTCGAACAAGTGGAAAAAGCATTTCATGAAAAGGTAGATAAAATGGCTAAAAAAGTTGAACAATCGAGCAGCAACCGTCCGCCAACCTCTGCTGTTATTTCGGAGGTAAATCTTGCAGGCGCTTTGAGACAGTTGGATGAACTGGAAAAACTGCTGTCAATAAAATTAGAACGCACAGTCCAAACAATTAATCAGTTTGTTTCCGACGCCATTGAAGACGTAGAAAATGACCTGAAAAATCAAATTGAAACGCTCCGTCGCCAACTGGGAGCCGCAGCGACTCACTCAGAAAGACAGCCAGAGGCACCGCCGAAGAAGCAGTCAAAAATGCAGCCGAAGAAGCAGTCGAAAGCACAGCAGAAACCTCAGTTACCGCAGTTGCAGTTAGAGTTGCCGTTTCCGTCCCCGTCCCCAGAGGATGACTACGAAAGTCTTTCGCTGAGACGGTTGAAGGCGATCGGCAAAGACCGGAAAGTGCGGGGCTACGCGCGCATGAAACGACCGGAAATTCTGGCGGCTCTCAGGGAAGCTGACGGTCAATAAAACGATAATTGCTAATAGTTAAAGACTAATTATTCGGTGTTCGATCGCATTTTTGGGCAAAAAGTGCGATCGGGCTTTCAGAATAGTCCTCGGCAGAGATATGAAAAGCTTGCTAAAATAGACACACAACCTCTTACTCCTCACCCAGCAGCCATGTCCGCAACCGCAGAATTAGCTACTACCCAAGAGATACCAGAACAAGAGATACCGGAAAACTTTATCTTTCCTCCCGGCGATTTATACAGTGATGAACATTCCGTAGAAACAGAACTGCACCTGCGACAAATAATCCTACTCCTCCAATGCCTAGAATGGCTGTGGCGAGATAGAAACAATTTCTATGCTGCTGCCAACCTCACCATTTATTACTGTTCCAATCAACTTAAATCCAAGGACTTCCGAGGCTCAGACTTTTTTGTGGTACTCGGAACTGAACGCAAAACTCGGAAAAGCTGGGTAGTTTGGGATGAAGAAGGAAAGTACCCCAATATTATCATTGAAATCCTGTCTCCCAAAACAGCGGATATAGACAAAAACTTTAAAAAACAACTCTATCAAGATACTTTTCGCACTCATGATTACTTTTGGTTTGACCCAGAAACTTTAGAATTAGCTGGGTTTCATTTAGTTGACGGGGAATATGAAGCAATCGCACCGAACGAATTCGGGCATCTGCGGAGTCAACAACTCGATTTGAGTCTCGGAATTTGTGGCGGAAAATTGCGTTTCTTTACAGCAGAAGGAGAGCTTGTCCCGACTCCTCAAGAATTTGCAGAATGCGAGACTCAACGGGCCGACGAAGAGGCTCAACGAGCAGGACAAGAAGCTCAACGAGCCGATCGTCTGACCGCGAAACTGCGAGAATTAAATATTGATCCCGATACAATTTAGCGATCGTCCTTTCATTCAATTTTCCTGTATTGTAAGCTGGTTTAGGCGATCGCATATCCCGTATGTTGCCGAACATGATAGGGATGAAACCCTAAAACTATCTTGTCTTTAGGCACTCCTAATTCTACAAGTTCTGGGGTAATTCCCGTTTCTATACCATCTTGTTGAATCCAAATTTGGCCGTCCCTAATTTCCACATGAACGATACACCCGTGAATTCTTTGAGGCCCTTGCCAACCTTCGTGGATCAGTAAAAAATTGTTTTGTTCGCGGTCAACAATAACGCTGCTTTTAATTTCTCCGTTGCCGTAAGAAATCTGGGCATAACTATCTAAAACATTGCGACAATTTGGCGATATTCATCTAGTCTATCCATCTGACAATTGTCTCGTTTAATGAATCAAAAACTATTAGTTTAAATCTCTTGTTCTCTAACAAAATCTGCCCGATAGGTTCAGAAAAGATTTCTGCATAAACTTCTGCACGAATTGCCAGATATATGATCCGTTCTGGTTCCGAAAGCTCTAGGATATCTTCGTAGACAATATACTGTCCAACAGCTTCTTCTAAGTCATGAACGGGTGAAACACTCACGAAACTTTTTAATTTTACAGCAATTTTGCGACCTTGCTTTTCGGCAGCAAATAGTTTCTCTGCACCCAAATCGACGTTGAGAGTTCGTTTGCCAATTTTTAAGGGTAGCGGATCGTTTGTTATCGTCCACCCGTCCTTTTCCAGGGCTGTTCTAACATTATTGTGGTAGATGTCTTTTGCTGGCATATTCTATTCTAAGCTGAACCATCAAATGTCACCCTAATTATAGAATAACACAAGACTTTTGAAAACTGATAAATCATCTATTCAAACTACTTATTGCCGCGTGTATCTGTGCTTCACCCCAATCGGAAAATACTCCGCATCACCCGTCTCCGTTAATGTCACCACAGGTAACTGATATTCGGGCGGCACATAATTAGCAAATTCGCTGTTAAGCCGCCGCAATTGCGCGAGAATTGAAGATGCGATCGCCTGTTTCATCTCCTCGTCGCCCTCCACACCCGCTGCTAATTCCACAACCACCGATAAAAACCGATTTTGATCCGAATCCTCCTTGACTTGCAGCACAAATTTTCCCGTCACCCATTCCCGGATGGTGGGAACTTCTAAACCTACGGTGACATTTTCCGGGTAAATGTTAGCACCGAAGTAGGAAACGGTAAAGTGCGTTAGCGAAGCCATCGAAGAGGATCGCCCAAATACATAGACAAAGGGCAAGCAGCGAATTCCTCTGGGGAAATCAGAAACTTTCATACCGGCTGCTTGCTGCAAACTTGCCACAGGGTTAAATCCCCATTCAGCCAAAAAATTGAGCATTGCTTCGTAAGAAATTAAACCGCCATTATCGGAGATGTGATAGCGTATTAGCGGGATACCGTTGTCGCCCGAAAATAACAGGGTGCCGTCATTATTCACTTCAAAAAAGCGGCTTTTCGGATCGTACTGCACCAGCGTTGGCAACCGTGATTCCCCGAATAAATTTCGTGCTGCTTCGGGATTGTTTGCTAAAAAGCGACGGATGCAAATGCTCAGCGGTGTCTCGTTGCCTAAAACGCCCGCATCCGCAGTACCGTAAAGGCTCGCAGAGTTGTAATATAGATTGTCAGAATTAGTGCGATCGCTCACCAAACTCCGCCATTCCTCGCTAAACACTTCCCCCGCAAACACCATCTTAATTCGATATTTTTGCCACTCCACACCCCCAGCAATTCCGCTATCAATCACATCCTTGATAAACGGCGGATATCCCAACAAAACTACTTGCTCAAAATGCTCCCCCAGTTCCTGCACAACTCGAAATATTTCAGTCTTATTATTCCCAGGCGTCACAACTGTAACGGGATAGCCCTTACTCGCTAGATAGCGGCAGCAATTTGCCGTGTACATTCCGCCTACCCAAGTTCCCAACGCAAAGCAAATCACAGCTAAAGTTGAGCGAGTGTCGGCGTAAAAACTGTCGTGAAATATTTGTTCAAAACGAGCAGCAATTTGCAACTCGTCGCTGATAAAACGCGGCCAAAAGGTCGGGTTTCCTGTCGAACCAGATGAAACAGCAATGAAATCGCAAGTTTCTAATTTGCCCTGGTAGCACAACTGAGGTAGCGGGTGACAGCGTAAATAATTCTCTTTGGTAATTAGCGGCAATTTTTGGAAGTCTTCAAAGGTTTGAATTGAGGCGGGATTGATGTTAAGTTCAGCTAGGAAAGTCTGGTAAGCTGGTACTGTGGCAGCGACTTTTTGAAAAAGCGCGATCGCCCCGGATTCGGCAACTCGATTCTGCTGGTGTTGCAATCGTTCCTCAAGCGGCGCCCTCAAAAACTCTTCAAACGCCCCAATTGCTCGCTGACGCTGTTCTGGCTGCATGATTTGCTCCTTAAAATGGGTATTTTGCACCTCGATCGCTCAAAATTCAATTAGTAGCGCTAACACCCGATCGCACATTGGGCTGGACGCTAAAAATTTGAACACATTTTGAGGTCGATCGAAAAAATGGCGCAGTAGATAAACTTCCATAGCACGAAACCGCTGTTTTCACAGTGACATCCTCCTGCACCAAATCAAAGATTATGGTGTAGGCTTCCCAAGAATCACTTCCTAGGTTTCCTGGTTGCTTTCTTGCGAGATTTCGCCACTTGCCTAGACTGAGTTGCCTCAGTCCCCGGTAGATCGGCTGCACAGGCGCTTTCGATTCCCGTCTGTCCAACGGTACTAATGAGGCATATTCCTCGGTTTCTAATATTCTGACCTGCTGCCACATCTCTATTCGTTGTGTATCCACAGTGAGGACAGCTATGAACTCTAACACTCAGGTCTTTTTTGACGAACCCGCCACACTCAGGACATTCTTGAGAAGTCCCTCTAGCATCAACTTCGGCAAAGAATTTCCCACGCTTCCAGCACACATACTTAACGATGGTTCTGAATTGTCCAAAAGCAGCGTCAAGCATATGCTTCCCAAACATCCCTTTGGCACTGATGCGGTAATCCAAGTCTTCCATGAAAACCATATCACCAACATCACAAAGGGCATGGGCTTGCTTGAAGTGGAAGTCTTTCCTCGTGTTGTCAATTTGATGGTGAAGTCGGGCAACTTTAAGGCGTTGTTTTTCGTAGTTTTTAGACCGCTTACTTTTTCTCTTCAGTCTGCGTTGCAGCACTTTCAGCCTACCTTGCAGACTTTTAAAGAACTTTGGCGGTTTTACAAGAACACCGTCACTTGTTGCCAAAAATTTCTCCAACCCAATATCAACTCCAATGGGATGACCGTAGGGTGTTGGGTCGGGAACGTTGACATCACATTGCAGCGAAATAGATGCGTACCATTTATCGGCTTTCCTCAAGATTCGCACTTGTTTGACCACAAACCCTGTCGGGATAGGTCGATGCAAGTTGATGGGAATCGCCCCAGTCTTGGGCAGTTTAATGTGCAAATTCGTCACCGGATTCTCTTTAAATTGAGGAAACAGCAACGACTTAAACTGCCCATACTTCTTGAATCTGGGGAAGCCGAACCCTCTCTCCTGGAAATATTCCCACCCTCTATGCAACTGCTTAATAGCTTGCTGGAGAACTTGAGAAGGAACCTCACTCAACTTGGGAAATTCTTTCTTAGCTTTCGGCAAGTTGTTAAGCTGTTGAATTTCGCCTGGGAACTTCAGCTCCGAAGAAATGATGTACTCTTTCTCCAGAGAGCATCTGTCAATCGGACACTTACGACTGTCACACCAATCTTTTATCTCTCTCAGTGCATAGTTAAATGCGCCTCGACAGATTTCCATCCACTCAATGAGTTGTTGCTCTTGAGCGGAGTCTGGATAGATTCGGTAGCGGTGTGTAAGTGTCAGCATTCCAGTATTATAAAGTGTTTACTGGTGAGTCGTGTAGCGTTAAATGTTAATTTAAGGGATATCGAGTCCCATAAAATTAACTTGGGGGAGTCCATGTATCCCACATCAAATCAGAGATTATGGTGTGGGTCTTATAGCTCACCCCCTACTCCCCCAACCCCCACGAAAAAATAAACACTCACACACTATGGCAAGATTAATTCAGCGATCGCCCAAAACTCCCAGTCTCAGTCAAGCGTGAAAATCCGACGCAGCAAGTTCCCATGAACAATCCCATCTACCCCGGCATAACTCTCAACAACCACTACCGAATCGTCCGCGAATTGGGACACGGAGGCTTCGGGCGCACCTACCTCGCTGAAGACGCCCACCGATTTAACGAACCCTGCGTTTTAAAAGAATTTGCGCCCCAAGTACACGGAAGTTACGCTTTACAAAAATCCGAGGAACTGTTCGAGCGGGAAGCGGGAGTGCTCTACAAGCTGCAACACAATCAAATCCCGCGCTTTCGCGAACTCTTCCGCGTCAGTATCAGCGATCGAGGCTACCTATTTCTCGTCCAAGACTACGTGCCCGGCCAAACCTACCGCTTTCTGCTCGACGCCCGCAAGCGTCAGGGTTTGCGGTTCATAGAAGCAGAAATCAATCAATTGCTGCTGCAGATTTTGCCCCTGCTCGAATACATTCACTCTTTGGGAGTGATTCACCGCGACATCTCCCCGGACAACCTGATTCTGCGGAGTTCTGACGGGATGCCCGTGCTCATCGACTTTGGCGGAGTAAAACAAGTCGCCGCCACCGTAGAGTCTCTTTTCGCTGAGGCTAACGGCACTCCCGCCCCCGCGACTCGCATCGGCAAGCTCGGCTATGCTCCCGTCGAACAGATGCAGATGGGCATCGTCTCTCCCCACAGCGATTTGTACGCTCTGGCGGCCACGGTTTTGGTGTTGCTGACGGGGAAGGAACCCCATCAGTTGCTCGACAGCCAGACGCTGAATTGGAACTGGCGGGCGGAATGTTCTCTGTCTCCGAATTTGTCCCTGGTGCTGGATAAAATGCTTGCTCAACAGCCGAGCCAGCGTTACTCCTCGGCTCGCGAGGTAATGCTCGCTCTCTCCGGCAATCCGCCTTTACAGCCTTTGCCGCCAGCCCCGCAGCCAGGGTATTTTGCGCCCACGCAGCCGCCGGATCTCTCGCCTATACCCGTACCCGCCCCCACGCCAAAACTGCCGGGAACTCCGGTGCGAGTTGCTGCTATTGGCCATCAGCAAAAGATGCCTGCTTGGAAAATGGTTTTGTTCGTGGTGGCGGTGCTCTCAAGTATGGGGGGAGTTGGCTGGTTTGCGGGCAATTCTTTGTTAAATCTGCAATCAAAAGT
This sequence comes from Microcoleus sp. B13-B6, assembly GCF_036705405.1. Classification (NCBI taxonomy): domain Bacteria; kingdom Bacillati; phylum Cyanobacteriota; class Cyanophyceae; order Oscillatoriales; family Microcoleaceae; genus Microcoleus; species Microcoleus sp. B13-B6. The sequence goes on along the minus strand of NZ_JAUBUJ010000074.1, from coordinate 26,904 downwards.
GCAGAAAGTTCCCCAGCCTTCAAGCCCGAAGCAGCAGCAAGAAGATGCTTTGCAAGATCGCTTTGTCAAGCTCAAAATTGACGATCGATTTTATAACGGTTACGTCAACCTTGTGGACGAGACTTTCTATGCCAAATACCCGGAATTGGGGGGACGATTGTTAAAAGAAGGCGAGGAAGATCGCCAATGGCGCGAAAGGTGGCAGAAAATCGGCGACGAGTTGCTCGACAAGCTGGAAAATCTCAGCAGCGACGCTAGAGCGCGGTTGGGCACTTACGACACCACTGATATCGATCGCTGGAAAACTGAGGTTAACAAGCTGAATTTGAGCAGTCGGGCTTTGTACGATTTGGCTGATGCTAGGTTTTTTTATTGGTTTCCACAACAGCCGCGCGATCGCAATATCATCGGTTTGCCGATCGGACAAATTTGGCAAGCAATTACCGCCGACGAACTCGAAGCCTTACAAGCTGGAGCAACTGTCGAAAGCGTTGAATTTGACCGCCTATCGAACAGCAAACGCCTCACAGGCAATCTCAAACCCGGAGAAGGGAAAGCTTACATTGCCAGGTTCGCTCTCAATCAAACTTTGCGCGTGAATTTGCAAGCACCGCGCAAATCTACTCTACTGTCAATTTATACTCCGGGGCGGACAAAGGGCGCGCGAGCTTTGCTGGAAGATGCAGAGGGGCTTAGTTGGTCTGGATTGCTGGATGATACGGGTTTTTATGAATTCGTGGTAGTTTCTCAAGCATCTGAGCCGATCGCTTACCAGTTGAATCTGACCGCCGAATAACTGCTATTGACAATCAAGCATCCAGGATACAAGCCCCCGCATTCATCCGTCCAGAAATAAAAAACCTGTATCCGATAAAGGAGCCCCCGAATTTATCCGTGGGGTCGCCTCTAAAATCTAAAATCTAAAATCTAAAATCTAAAATCGATTGACGCTCTCTATCCACCCGCGTAATAATAAGGTAATACCGATCAGGTAAGTTTTCCTGTTCAAACAAAGAATATGCTGAGATTCGCGATCGTAGCTTTAGTGACTTTTGGATTAGTATTAGTGACTGCACTAGGTTTACATCCGGCCAATGCGACAGTCAGCACTCCCGAATTTTATGCTTGGAACTTTGCCTCTGTAGGCAGTAGCGAGCTGGTTTGTAAAAAGACCGTGGTAGTTCCGCAAGACCAGATAATTCCGTCATCATCCATGCACGCTGTCAGTATCACTTCTGCAATTGTAGATGAAAAGTTTTGCGCGAATTCCACTAAGCCTGTAAATTAAGGCCGTGGATAATAGGATTTCGGGTTAGAGAACCATAATTAAGTTCTCCGTTAGTCGATTTTAGATGTTAGATTTACTTCACAGATGAATCTGGCAGGTTGAACCTTAATCTAAAATTTTTCTTTCTCCAGGACTGTTGTCTGAAAGCAAGTATCCTTTTTTGGATGAATCAGAACGCAGCGTCCTGATTCATCCATTGAGCGAAAACTCTAATTGTCAGTAAAAACACGGACTAATTATGAACAATTAACCGGACATTATATAAGTGATAGCCTGAGTAATTTCCCCCCTCGGCGCATTGAAACTCTTGGCTATTTTCTTTTATGAGAAATATTGGGTCTTTTGTAATAAAAGTTTATCAAACGAGTCGGGCGCAGCAGTTTTCGGCTCTTGAAAGAGAGCGAAATCTTCCCAATTTGGGCAGTTCTTTGATTGTGACTTAACAACCGAGGGGAAATATTCAGCCATTTGGCTAATGGTTTATTGGCTAATTAGCTGAATCATTAATTTGCTAGTTTGAGTATGCTAGAGTTAGTCAGGTTCAGATATATAGTGGCATCTGTTATCTAATTATCATGCTCAAAATTTTGGTGATTGAAGACGACGAATTAATCCGGGAAACTCTTCTGCAACTCCTGGAATCTCACAGCTACCGGGTCATTGCGGCCGAAAACGGTCGAGCTGGGGTGCAGATGGCACTTTCGGAGATACCGGATTTAATTTTGTGCGACGTGCAGATGCCGGAACTAGACGGTTATGACGTGTTGCGGACGCTGCGGCAAAACTCGCTAGCTGCAACAATTCCATTTATTTTCCTCACGGCTCAAAGTGACAAAACCGATTTTCGTCGGGGGATGGAATTGGGGGCCGACGATTACCTGACAAAGCCGTTTACCAAGGCTGAATTGCTGGGAGCCATTGCTTCTCGCGTCTTGAAGCGGCAAACTATTACTCAACCGCTGACAGTCGCGCTTCACCAAGCAGAAGCCAGACTCAAAGATTTAGTTAACGACTCCACCAAGGTTACAACCCTCTCTCCTGAAAAGTTTGCTCTCGAAGCTTTGCTGCGCCACGCTTTGGAACAAGGTGAGTTTCAGGTATACTATCAGCCGCAGGTGAATATTGCTACCGGCCAAGTTATCGGCGCGGAAGCTTTAGTGCGCTGGCAAAATCCCGATCGAGGTATAATTTCTCCCTGCGAATTTATTCCCTTAGCAGAAGAAACAGGTTTAATTATTCAGATTGGCGAGTGGGTACTGCTTTCAGCTTGCGCTCAAGCCGCTAGTTGGCTGGCGGCGGGGTTTTCGCCCTTTACAATATCAGTAAACTTGTCGGCCCGGCAGTTGTCCGACCCGGAACTCAAGGCGCGAATAGTGCAAATATTGGAAACTACAGGCTTGGAGCCTGCGAATTTAGAATTAGAAATGACCGAAAGCGCTTTGGTGGAAAATGCGACAGTAGCAGGCGCTACTTTAAACGAACTAAAAGCTCTAGGAATTCGGATTGCTATTGACGACTTCGGCACCGGTTACGCTACTTTAGGATATCTCAAGCAATTTGCTTTTGACAGCTTAAAGATCGATCGAATTTTCGTCCGTAATGCCAACGAAGATACTCAAAATGCTGCTATTACTACAGCAGTAATTTTACTGGGTCACAGTTTGAATATGACTGTAATTGCTGAGGGAGTGGAAACAGAAGCAGAACTAGATTTTTTGAAACAACATCAGTGCGATATCATACAGGGGTATCTGTTCAGTCGCCCCGAACCAGCAGCGATAATTGAAAGTATGTTGGTTGCCGACCCTAGTTTGTTCGCGCCGCCCCCAGCAGCACCTAGTCGCGTTGTCCCTTTTGTACCTGTGTCCGAACCAGAAAAATCTAAAAACCTTTCAATGTCGCGTCTAGGAATAGTGTAAGTGTCACCAATATTTCTGTATAATAGAAAAAAATTCTTTCTTTTACGTTCTATTTTCTGCATAAAAGTTGACGCTACCTCCTAAAAAGTTGTAGCTTTTGATGATAGGCGAATCAAAGAAAGTATTGTTCCCCATATTGCTCTACTGCTTCCCCTTTTAGGCGCTAGGCGCCCCTAATTGGAATATTTGAGAAAGTGTGGCGTCTTGAAATTGCGAGCCTTTATCAAGTGGCAGGAGGTAAACTCAATTAAGTTCCTACTTTGGGACTGGCAGTTTCAAAAACTGTCCAACTGGAATTGGTGCAAGCCTGTCATGGAAAGAATATTAGTGGTGGACGACGAAGCAGACTGTCAAACAGTCTTAGCAATGTACCTGGAAAGTCAAGGATATCGGGTGGAATGCGCTAATTCAGGGGTTGAGGCGCTCTCGATTTTTGAAAATGCCCCCCCAGATTTGGTAATTTCAGATGTCATGATGCCGGAAATGGACGGGTTTGAGTTTTGTCGCCGTTTGCGAACTACCCGTTTGGGACAGTTAGTCCCCTTTATATTTTTGTCGGGTCAAGGCGAGTTGGAGTCAAAAGTTGAAGGTCATTCGATCGGCGGTGACGATTATCTGGTAAAACCTTTTCAGTCTGAAGAAATCTTAGCTAAGGTAAAGGCGCAGTTAGAGCGCTCTCACCGCATTCACGCCGAAATTGTCCGACTGCTTCAAACTTCTAGCGGTAGGGCGGTGGAACCACCATTGGTGGCAGTATTGCCAGCACCTGCACCTTTGCCTTTAACACCAGCCGAGGAAAGAGTTTTTTGGGAAGTGATCCAGGGTTATACTAACAAACAAATTAGCGATCGGCTGTTTATTAGCCCCCGGACTGTGCAAGCTCATTTAGGCAGCATTTTCAGCAAATTACAGTTAGATAATCGTGCCCAGCTTGTGAGATTTGCCCTAGAAAGAGGATACAAACCACCTCAAACTTAGCTCGGATCTAAACTTAGGGTGCGCCAGCCAGGGGATTTTAGATTTTAGATTTTAGATTTTAGATTTACTCCACAGATGAATCTGGGAACTAGAGTCTAAAATTTTTCTTCCAAATTCAAAACACAATAAGGAAAATTAGTGCTCACGCAAACCCCCGGCCCCAAATTCGTACCTCGCAAGTTGGCACGTTCCAAATCAGCCTGCCGCACATTATTCGCCGCATCAATATTTGTCCCGGCCAATTGAGCGCGAGGAAGCCTAGTATTTGACAAAATAGCATTCTGCAAATTAGTATCCCGCACATCCGCGAAAGACATATCCGCTCCGCTTAAATTCGCACGATTCAAATTAACTCTAAACAGCAGCGAACGTCTCAAATCGGCATTCGACAAATTAGCTTGCAACAGATAAGCTTCCCCCAGATTCGCATTAAAAAGTTTAGCACCGCGCAAATCCGCACTCGTCAGATTCGCCCGGCCCAAAAAAGCATTAGACAAATCCGCATTTCGCAGATTAGCACCATTCAATTCAGCCCCGTACATTTCGGCATTAACTAAGTTAGCATTGGCCAAATTAGCATCACTTAAATCCGCTTCCAACAAATTAGCTTCATAGAGATTTGCTCCGCTTAAATCGGCTCCTCTTAAATTAGCTCTGTACAAGCTAGCCTTGAACAAATCAGCATTTCTCAAGTCACAGCCTTCGCACTCTTTAGTTTCCAGCAATTGCCTAACATGATCTGGATTTTGAGCCTTAACCGGAACTGCCAGCCCAAACAAAGCTAAACTTGCCGTTACAGTTGCCAAGAGTTTAAGTTTCACAAACAAACCTCACTGCTACTTCAAACAAATTATACTAGCAAACTATAGACTTTAAACCCATATCCTTCTCTCTTTCCTCTTGCTCTGCGTTCTCTGCGCCCTCTGCGGTAAATCTTCAAAAAAATGATTCGCAGCCAAGGATATAGACCTGCTTCCAGCAAGGCGGGCAAAGCCCGCCCTACTTAACTTAATTAAGCTTCATCTAAAGCAGCAACACCAGGCAATTCCTTACCTTCTAGCAACTCCAAACTAGCACCGCCACCAGTAGAAATGTGGCTCATTTGTTCACCTAAATTCAACTGTTCCACAGCCGCCACCGAGTCACCACCACCGATAATTGTGGTAGTACCAGTTTTAGTAAGTCCAGCCAAAGAATGAGCAATACCTTCAGTTCCTACAGCAAACTTCTCCATCTCAAACACGCCCATCGGCCCGTTCCAGATTACCGTTTTGCAATCGGCCAAAGCATCTTGGAAAGTTTTTACTGAATCCGGGCCGATATCCAAACCCATCCAACCGTCGGGGATGCTTTCTACAGGAACAGTTTGAGTGTTAGCCGCCGCATCAAACTTGTCAGCAACTACCACATCAGTAGGTAACAGAAAAGTAACTCCCCGTTCCTTCGCCTTAGCTTCCAAAGACTTAGCCAATTCCAGCTTGTCCTCTTCCACCAAAGACTTGCCCACGTTCAAGCCGCGAGCTTTGTAGAAGGTGAAAACCATGCCACCGCCCAACAGCAGTTTGTCGCACTTTTCGAGCAGTTTTTCAATGACTCCAATCTTGCTGGAAACCTTAGAACCGCCGATTATAGCAGCTAAAGGACGCTGAGGATTGTCGATCGCACTGCCGAGATATTGCAGTTCCTTCTCCATCAAAAACCCAGCCACAGAAGGACTCAGATACTTAGTAACGCCCTCAGTAGAAGCGTGAGCCCGGTGAGCCGTACCAAAAGCATCATTGACATACAAATCGGCCACAGAAGCTAACTTCTTAGCAAATTCTGGGTCGTTTGCCTCCTCCTCTGGGTAGAAGCGGACATTTTCCAGCAACAGCACATCGCCATCTTGCATCGCCGCGACTGTAGCAGCGACTTCATCACCGATGCAGTCGTCAGTCTTTTTGACCTCTTTGCCCAACAATTCCGACAGGCGCACAGCAACCGGCGTCAAGCGCAACTTCTCCGTTACACCCTTGGGACGGCCGAAGTGGCTGCACAAAATCACCTTAGCGCCCTTGGACGCTAAATCTTGAATTGTCGGCAGAGCCGCCCGGATGCGAGTATCATCGGTGATATTGCCGTTGTCGAGCGGCACGTTAAAGTCCGCCCGCACCAATACCCGTTTGCCCGATAAGTCCGATGCCGATAAATTTGCTACAGTTTTTTTTGTCACAGGATTAACCTCCTAATATGTGTGTTTTTGTCGAATTCCGTTGAAATGGCGGCACTGGTAACTTGCACCCCGGCCTCGGACGCATTCAACCGCGCCCGTACAAAAAACGGAAGATGGAACAAACGGCACTGATTGGCTTAACCTAAACATTTTATCGGAGTCCGTGTCCCGGAGATGTGCAGTATGTTCAAGACAGTCTTATTTCCTGTCGATCAAAGCCGAGAAGCCCGCGAAGCTGCCGAAAAGGTGGTCAATATCGTAAAAACCTACGGTTCTCGCTTAGTTATTCTCTCGGTAGTCGAGCCCCCAGCCGAGGAGGCCGACGCCCCCGCGCGCGAGGTGATGACTTCCCCCGAAGCAGTCGCCAAACTTCTTTCTGAGGCCCAATCGATGTTTTCCCAGCAGGGAATTGAAGCTGAAATCATCGAACGGGAAGGCAAACCTGCTTTCACGATTTGCGATGTGGCGGACGAAATTGGGGCCGATTTGATTGTGATGGGCTGTCGGGGGATGGGTTTAACCGATGATGGGGCGTCTGACAGCGTTACCAGTCGGGTAATCAATCTGTCTCCTTGTGCAGTTTTGATTGTGCCTTAGTCAGTTGTCAGTTGACAGTTGACTGTTGGCAGTTGACTGTTCTTAGTTGTTAGTTGTCATTCAAGAACTAACAACTAAGAACTAACCAATAACAACAGTCAACAGTCAACTAACCAATCACAACTAACCAATAACAATAGTCAACAGTCAACAGTTAACAGTCAACAGTCAACAGTCAACTAACTAATGAAAATTCACTGGTATCCCGGTCACATTGCCAAAGCTGAACGGGCATTAAAAGAACAGCTAAAGCGGGTAGATGTGGTGCTTGAAGTCCGAGATGCCCGCATTCCATTGGCTACTTATCACCCCCAAATGCCGAGCTGGGTGGGCGGCAAGCCGCGAGTATTGGTCGTCAACCGCATGGATATGATTACGCCTCGATCGCGCGAGGCGTGGGAAACATGGTTTGAGGCCCAGGGGGAAACTGCGTATTTTACTAATGCCGAGCACGGTCACGGAGTAGACGCTGTGGCGGATGCGGTGCAGAATGCTGGGGTGCAGCTAAATAAAAGAAGGTTCGATCGAGGTATGCTGCCCCGTCCAGTCCGGGCAGTGGTAATGGGATTTCCCAATGTGGGAAAATCTGCTTTAATTAATCGGCTGTTAGGGCGGAGAGTGGTAGACAGTGCCCGCAGAGCTGGAGTAACTAAATCGCTGCGATGGATTCGCATTTCTGACGAAATTGAATTATTAGATGCCCCCGGAGTGATCCCAACCCGAATTAACAATCAAGAAAATGCCATAAAATTAGCTATTTGCGAAGATATTGGCGAAGCAGCTTACGACAATCAGGTAGTAGCAGCAGCTATGGTAGATTTGCTGCGAGGGCTGGAGGCGACTGATGAGACTTTGATATCAATATCTGGTTTCAAATCCAGGTATAAATTAGATGCAGCCTCTAGTAATGGTGAAGATTATCTGCACGAGGTAGCAAAAGACAGGTATAAAGGAGATGTCGAACGAACGGCGCGGCAGATGTTAAACGATTTTAGAACTGGTGTTTTAGGTCAACTTACTTTGGAGTTGCCGCCGGCTTGATCCGATTCGTACCATACAACTAATCAGAAAGGGTATTCAATAGAGAGTTGCTGACGCGGAGAATGGCAACTTCGTCTCCTATGTGTAATATTTTTTCTGGTGCTTGAGGTGCGAGTCGCGTGTTAACTATCAGCCGACTAAAGTGATTTAAATGCCCTTTTTTTACCAAGTCAGGCATAATTTCCTTCTGCTTGGCTGTTAGTATATTTTTAAAATTGAGATCGCCTGCTTTCGCCCCATAATTTCGCGTAGATAGGATAAATGGCTGACCGGGATTAATAGCTTCAAATATTACAGTCCCTATTTTCAACCTCACAATTTCATCGGCTTGTGGTAAAAGTTGATCTTCCCAAAAAGCCGGGACATCTCCTATTTCAATATTAGCTCGCAAGCGATGGCGCATCTCGTTAACGCAAACTCTCGGAAACCAAGATGCAACTTCGGCAATTGTTTCGGTACTGATAATGCTTGGCCCTGGTGCAGCGGTATTGTCGGGAAAACCTGTCAGCAAGTTTTCAATTAATTTGACAGGGAAACCGAAGTAGTTGCTCAACCAAGATTCTATTGCCAAGCGTTCTCTATCTACATGAAAAAATATTTCTTGTTCGGTGCCTTGAATTTTCAGGCCGGCAATTCTCTTTTTGATGTCAAAGGATAAGCGTAGAAAACGGACTCCGCTGTTGTGCTTAGTGTTAACCAATTCTCCTGCTGCATCGCAGATTGCAAAAGAGCGATCGCCTTCTAGAGCTCCGCTGGCTAGAATAGTTGCTTGACTGACTGCTATGCCGTCAAGGGACTTGACCGGATAGATATGAATGCTGGCGACGTAGGACATTTCGAGCCATTGATAAAAAATAGTCGTTTTAGATACATTCTAGCATCCCCTGCCTGCAGAAGGATGACCGCAGTTGACTTTACAAAATAAAATATGAATGAAATAAAAATGGGCCACTTTTTTGAAGTTTACATTGTGCCGGAGCAGCTTGCAAAGAAAAATCCCAGAAGTCTGGCTCAGCTTGTGGTATATCTTAGGGTATAAATAGAAAAAATTGAACCGAGTTACAAACAGTCAGGAACCTCAGCCCTGACGGCATGAGGCTTGAAGGAGGAATCTAACAAGTCATTCTGACGGGCCATCGTCTTAACTGACTACGTTTTTTGAGTCACGATACCCTGGGATGCGTAGCTAGTCCCTGGCTCTATCGTTGAGAGTTAAACAGTTCTAAGGTCACGCTTTACAGTGCTTTGGGCCTAACAAGCTCACTAAACAAAGGCGCGTGCTAACTTTACTCCCAAAAGAGATTGAGGCAACCATACCTCACGCCTTGGGGCAACCATACCCCTCCACCCCGCGAGGGGATTCAATTCAATGTAAAGCCGTCCTAAAAGGACGGGGTTTCAAACCCATAGTTCTGATGAATGAAAGCGGAAGTAGAAGCATGATTTCGCGACGCAATTTAATGTTGAGGGCTGGTGCAGGGATGCTGGCGGCAAGCTTGGCACCTGCCTTTTTACAAGCCGAAGCAGCAAAGGCCGAGGCAATCTCTGACATTACTCCTACTGACATTACTCCTAACAGTGCTCTTAAGAAATTGATGGCGGGTAATCAACGCTACCTTCAGCAAAAACGGACATTTCCCGACCAAGCTCGATCGCGAGTTGTAGAAGTAGCCCAGGGTCAACATCCGTTTGCAACCATCCTGGCTTGTTCTGACTCGCGCGTTACTCCCGAAATTATTTTCGACCAAGGATTGGGGGATTTATTTGATATCCGAGTAGCTGGCAATTTTCTCGACGATGTGGTTCTCGGTAATATAGAATATGCCGCCTTAGAATTAGGCGTGCCGCTATTAGTAATTCTGGGTCACGAACGCTGCGGGGCTGTCAAAGCAGCTTTAGATGGCAAAGCTGTTCCGGGTCACATTAGCACTTTGGTGGCGGCGATTAAACCTGCAGTTGATTCGACAAAAGGTCAAAAAGGCGATGCCTGGGATAACGCCGTCAGAGCTAACGTGAAAATGAATGTAAATAAGTTACAATCCTCCTCGCCTCTTTTAGCTAAAGCAGTCCAAGCGGGCAAGCTTAAAGTTGTTGGGGGCCGCTACGATTTGGATAGCGGCAAAGTAGAGATAATTGCTTGATTTTGCTGGTAATTTTTACAGTTTGTAGGGGTAATGCCCCCGTGCTTACCCCGTCCGGTTCGAGGGGCAACCACGGGGGGATTGCCCCTACAAATTATTTGGTAACAAGAGGGGCAACCACGGGGGGATTGCCCCTACAAATTATTTGGTAACAAGTTTAAAGTAAACCCATTTCTTGCAGTCCCCGGCGCAGGCGTTCTGCTTCAAAGGGGCGGCGCTGTTCGTGAAGGGCGATCGCTCTTTTGAATTCTGCTAAACTCTCTGGCATTTTGCCAATTTTCAGCAAGGCTACTGCCAAGTTTTGATGAGCTTCCGCGTGTTCTGGATCGATTTTAATGGCTTGTCGGTAATAGGCGATCGCATCTGCTAAATTTCCGGCTGCCTTCAGCGTGAGTCCCAAATTGTAGTGACCTACTCCAAAATTAGGGTCAATTTTTAAAGCTGCTTTGTAAGCTTGTTCAGCAGATTTCAAATCTCCTTCATCTTTGAGCAAATTGCCCAAATTATTGTAAGCGCCCAACTTGAGCGCCGGGATCACATCTGTATTAATTGCCGCTTGATAGTGTTCTTTTGCTTTAACAAATTGCTGCTGCTGGCGATAAGCAATTCCCAAATGATAGTTGAGTTCGTAAAGAATAGAATCATTAATGGTCTCCGCAGTCAAGCCTTTGGTTAATAAATTAATTCCCCGCCCAATTTGCCCGGTTTCTACATACAAAGCGCCTAATTTGCTACAAGCATAAGCATCGTTTGGATAATAAGCGATATAGCGTTCCATTGCTGCTTGAGCTTTTTGGAATTTACCTTTTGCTGCGATCGCATCTTTTTGATAACCAGAGTGCCAAATCGCCACATCGGGGAGAGAAGCTATTGTCCATTTTGGTTCCCTCTGCAAAATCTCAGCCACGCTGTCGTCTACCATTGCGTGGTAAGGGCGAGAAAAGCGGATGTCGAGGCGATTGCGAAATAAGCGCGACACTAGGGAATAGGGAGATTGAGAGGCACCGATTTCTTGACGGATGAGATTGATTAGCAGCAGCCGATCGCTCGCAATGGCCTGCTTTATTTGAGGTAGAATCTCCGGTACCAAAACCTCATCGGCATCTAATACCAAAATCCAGTCGCCCTGGGCGTGCTTCAGACACTCATTGCGCGCCACTGCGAAGTCGTCGCACCATTCAAAGTCATAAACCCTCGCCCCGGATTCTCTGGCAATTTCACGGGTGCGATCGCCCGATCCCGTATCCACCACCACCATTTCGTCAACAACACCCTTAACGCTGTCCAAAGTCCGCGACAGTGTTGCCTCTTCATTCTTCACAATCATGCACAGAGTCAGATTCATCGGGCGCAAACTTTCCTCATTTCACAGAAATATTGTAATTTTTTTAACTACCAAAACACAAAAAATCCCAGAAAAGATTCTCCTATTTCCCTTTTGCTTTGAGCATAAGTACCTTTCTTGCCTCGAAAAAGTGGGTTAACTCTTTTGAGATATTAAACAGCCTCAAACTCCGACGATTCATGAGAAATCCTACCACTTTCGGTTCCTCCCTGCGGTAGAGGTAAGTCCCCGATAGCGGTTGTTATTCTAAGAACATAAGACAAGGGACGAGAAAAGTTTAAGTATTCAGGAGAAAGAGAAATGGGAATTATTGCTTGGATCGTTTTAGGACTGATTGCCGGTGCGATCGCCAAAGCCATTTATCCGGGAACTCAAGGCGGCGGTTTTCTGGCAACAACAGGTTTAGGAATTTTGGGCGCGCTAGTGGGAGGTTATCTAGGTCAAGTCCTATTGGGGACGAGCGGGGGAGCATCCTTCGGAGTAATTAGCCTACCCAGCATAGCTTTTGCAGTCGTCGGTGCGATCGTTCTACTTTTCATCTGGGGATTGTTAACTCAGCGTGCAGCATAATAAATATTGCCAATTCCCAGTTGATCGACTTTTAGGGTATTCATAAACCCGGTTTCTTCGAGAAACCGGGTTTTTCAGTTGTGTGTAGGATGCGTCAATCGATTTTAGATTTTAGATTTTAGATTTTAGAGGCGAGCCCACGGATAAATGCGGGGGCTTGAGGATTTTCGATTTTCGATTTTGGATTGATTCCACGGATAAATCCGGGGGCTGTACCATCAAGAAATTCTTGGTCAGCCTACTTTTACCAAACCCGGGTTAAAAACCCCTATCAGACTCAGCGCTTGCAACGGTTCAAGAGCAAAACTTTCGTCTCAACAGAGGGGGACTAAGAATAAAGGGGTAAAAATCCCGGACTTGGTATCAATTAATCAATCCGCAAAGTGAAAGGCAAGCGAACATAAACCCCCTGCGGGTCGTTCATCGACTTGATCACAGCCAATTCATCTTGCATTTTCTTAAATTCGGCCGTTAGCGGGTCGAGTTTGGCTGCTGGTTTCAAAACGTGAACGCCGGAAATTTTTTCCAAAATTCGCTCCTCCAAACTGCGGCGTTTTGGATATTCTTCCACCTTCCAATCGTCGCCGAGTTTAGCTTGCTTCGCCGCCTCTCTGACAGCATCTTCAAGCCCGCCAATTTCATCGACTAAACCCAACTGTTTCGCGGCCGTACCAGACCACACCCTGCCTTGAGCAATTTCTTGTACCTTGTTTTTCGGCAGTTTGCGGGAGTTGGCGACTTTAGTAATAAATCGATCGTAAATGCGATCGACTATCCTCTGAATATTCGCCAATTCTTGAGGATTTTTCGGACGGGAAACCGTGGTAGTATCCGCAAAGCGGCCGGTTTTCACCACGTCCCAAGTTAGGCCGTTGTTAGCGGCCAACTTTTCGGCGTTGAAAAGCATTCCAAAAACGCCAATAGAACCGGTAATCGTATTGGGTTCGGCAAAAATGCGGTTGGAACCCATCGAAATCCAATAGCCGCCGGATGCTGCCAAATTGCCCATTGAAACAATAACTGGTTTCTTTTTCCCCGTCAGCATCACTTCGCGTGCAATGACTTCGGCCGCCGTCGCGCTGCCTCCGGGACTGTTGACGCGCAAAACCACTGCTTTTACGTCGTTATCTTCTCTAATTTTCCGCATTTCTTGAGCAATGCGATCGCCTCCTACTTGAGTCGGGCCCCCTTCGCCGTCTACAATCTCTCCTTCAGCGTAAAGTATAGCAACTTGGTTTTTCTTGTTAGCATCAGTTGAGTTTTTATCCTCAGCAATTTTCGCGTAGTTTTTCAAACTAATTTGCTTGAAAGATTTGTTTTCGCCATCTGTTCCTGTGAGTTTTTTGAGTTCGGTCGATATTTCGTCAAAGTATACAACTTTATCAACTAACTTGTTTTTGAGAGCTTCGTCAGCCATCAAAGTTCCGCCATTATCGGCAAGCGCTTGCAGTTGCGGAACAGTCACTTTGCGACTCGGGGCGACAGTTTGCAGGTATTCTCCCCACATATCTCCGAGCAACTTTTGAGTTTGCTGGCGATTTTCGGGACTCATTTTTGTAAGCAAAAACGGCTCAACGGCTGACTTGTATTTGCCGACGCGAGTCACTTGCACTCCCAGGCCGTATTTTTCCAAAGCACCGGTGAAAAACATTGCCTGACTACTAAAACCGTTGAGTTCCAAAGCGCCGTAAGGATTGACTGCAATTGTATTAGCAACGGAACCGAGGTAATAATCTCGTTCATTCCAGTCCATTTGGTAAGCAAAAATGGGTTTTTTGGCATCTCGGAAACGCTGCAATGCCCCTCGAACTTCTTTGAGATTGGCAAACCCGCTGCTGCTCGACTCCGAGCTGCCTTCAAGATAAAGGCCAACGATTTTCGGGTCTTTTTTCGCATATTCGATCGTGTCTAAAACAGTCCGCAGCGTCACTGTATCGCCGGAATCTTCCGAAAGCACTTCTTCAATCGCCGCGCCAGTGCTACGGCTCGGTTTGCTGTCGGTAATATTTAAAGAAAGGTCTAATACCAATACCGACTTATCTTTAACTTGCGGGCCCGAATCTTTGGACGACGATGCCGCCATAGCAATTAGCAGTACCAGTCCGCCCAATCCGATGCTGCCCAGCAGCAACATTCCTAGGAAGGTTCCCAGTAAACTTGCACAGGTATATTTTAGGAAATCTTTCATTAGATAATTGGTAATTAGTTATTAGTCAGTAGTCAGTAGTCAGTAGTCAGTAGTCAGTCAGGGCAAACGCATCTAAATTGCCGGGAGAATAGTAGTAGTGTTTTGAGGAATAGCCACCGCTATCGGCAGTCAAATCTCTTTTCAATAAACTACAGCTATCGATAATAGTCGCAACAAGCACGGTAAAATTCCCGCTTGTTGACATGATGCGTTTGCCCTGAGTAGTCAGTAGCCATTAGTCAGTAGTCATTAGTCATTAGTCATTAGTCAGTAGTCATTAGTTATATAACATCCGGTTAGAACGGAATGATACCGAGTGTGCAAGTGTCCCGCTCGCACTGCACTCGGCAAAATATTATTCCGATGCCACCGGAAACGATTTTATTGGTCATTCCTGCAAGTAGGATGTAGTAATTATCCCCTGTCGTTAGTTATTAGCTAATGACTGTTGACTAATGACTGCTGACTAATGACTGCTGACTAATGACTTTTGACTGCTGACTCACTTTTATCTTAACCTTTCCAAAACCCCAGATTGTTTTAGCTCATCCAAATTACCGCAGCCCGTACAGAACATCACGGTAGCGATTTCTGCAATTAACACCTCAGCTAGAAGGGCTGCGGCTGATTCCGATTCCGCTGCAGCTTGTAGAAACGGCCGCGCCAGTCCCGCAATATCCGCGCCAAGCGCGAGAGCCTTCGCTGCATCCAACCCATTCTGCAAGCCCCCAGAGGCAATCAGAGGAACATCCGGCGCTACGGCGCGGGTGCTGACAATGCACTCGGCTGTCGGTATTCCCCAGTCGGCAAAGGTTGCGCCTAACCTGCGCTGCTTGCTATCTTTAGCTCGCTCTCCTTCTATTTTCGCCCAAGAAGTGCCTCCGGCCCCGGCAATGTCGATCGCACCTACCCCGGCGGCGAGCAATTTCTTTGCCATCTTTCCTGAAATACCGTTGCCGACTTCTTTAGCAATAACTGGTACTGGTAATTGATCGCACAATTTTGCAATTTTTTCTAGCAGTCCTTTAAAGTTAGTATCGCCTTCGGTTTGAACGCACTCTTGCAGCGGATTGAGGTGCAAAATTAGGGCATCTGCTTCGAGAATATCAATAATTTTTTGGCACTCTTCCAAACCGTAATTGTAGTTTAATTGAACGGCTCCGATATTGGCAAACAGGAGAATATCGGGAGCGCGGCGACGGACGGCAAATGTAGGAGCGAGTTGAGGATTTTCTACAACAATTCGCTGGGAACCGACTCCCATTGCTAGTTTGTATTCTTGAGCGACATCGGCGAGGCGATAATTGATTGTCTGGGCTAATTCTGTGCCGCCGGTCATTGAGGAAATTAGCAGGGGAACGGCTAGTTTTTTGCCGAGAAATGTTGAGGTTAAATCGATTTCGGTGCGATCGAGTTCTGGCAAACAGCAGTGTTCAAAACGGTAGCGTTCGAGGCCGCTGGTAGTTTCGCGAAATTGTACGTCTTCTTCGAGGCAAATCCGCAGGTGGTCTGCTTTGCGGGTTTCGGTTTGCGAGGGGGAGGTTAGCGGCAAGTTCACAGTGGCTATTTGGGGAAAGAGTTTTGATTTGGGAATATAGCAATTTTATTTCATTTTTGAGATTTTTTTTATGAACCGCAGAGAGCGCAGAGGGCGCTGAGGGGAAGAAAAGAGAGATGTGCGTAAATCCTGCCAGGGTTTCTGTATTATCCAGGAACAGTCAGCGGCATTCCGTTATCTGAAGGTTTTAATTTTAGTAAGAAAGGAACTGCTTTTTGCACCCATGCTTTGACTGACGGGTAATTTGCCGCATCTTCTCCGAAACAAATGTCCAGCATATCGGTGTGAATTATCCCCGGATTCACAGGAACTGCTGCCATACCTGCGGGCAATTCTTGAGCGAGCGATCGGGTAAGTCCTTCTATTGCCCACTTGGAAGCGCAATAGGGCGCGACTTCCGGCGAAGTTGACCTTCCCCAACCAGAACTAAAGTTGACAATTATGCCGTTTTTTCGAGCAATCATTGCCGGGACAAAGTGGCGAATTACATTAGCCGTACCTTTAATGTTAACATCAATTACCTGAGAAAATTCTTCGTGGCTGATATTCCAAAGAGGCGCGAGATGATTAGCTACGCCTGCATTATTAATTAACAAATCTGGCGGATCATTTTTTGCCAGCATTTCTGTTGCCCAAGCTTTTACTCGATCGTCGTTGGTGACATCCAAACAAGTAAAATGGTGGGGCGCACTATATTTTTGGTTGAGTTTTTCCACCGCTTCGGAAGAACGGGCGCATCCCAAAACTGTATGTCCCAATTCCATAAACTTTTCGGTCATGGCAAGACCAAGACCGCGACTGACTCCGGTAATTACAATTAATTTTGTCATAAATTTGCTCCAAGTTTGACATTAAGTAATACAATACATATTGACGGGTCAATTGACAAATCGATCGCAGGGAGAAAGCATGAAAGTAAAAGCAGCAGTTGCTCGCAGTGCCGGCCAACCTTTGAGCATTGAAACGGTGGATCTGGATGGGCCGCAGGCTGGAGAGGTGCTGGTGGAAATTAAAGCCACGGGTGTTTGTCACACTGATGCTTACACTCTTTCCGGTGCAGATCCTGAAGGCTTGTTTCCGGCTATTTTAGGCCACGAGGGAGCCGGGATTGTCGCAGAAGTTGGGCCGGGAGTCACGAGTGTCAAAGTGGGCGATCGGGTAATTCCTCTATACATTCCCGAATGTCGCAACTGCGAATATTGTTTGAGCCGAAAAACTAACCTCTGTCAAGCAATTCGCGTAACTCAAGGCCAGGGAGTGATGCCCGACGGCACGAGCCGATTTTCCATAGATGGGCAGAAACTATACCATTACATGGGAACTTCTACCTTTGCTAATTATACAGTATTGCCAGAAATTGCGGTAGCAAAAATTCGCGAAGATGCTCCTTTTGATAAAGTTTGTTTAATCGGCTGCGGCGTAACAACTGGCATCGGCGCTGTCATCAATACTGCGAAAGTAGAGCCTGGTTCTAATGTGGTAGTTTTCGGTTTGGGCGGCGTGGGTTTGAATGTAATTCAAGCGGCTCGCATGGTGGGAGCTAACATGATTGTCGGCGTAGACTTGAATCCCGACAAGCGAGAGATGGCGGAAAAATTCGGCATGACTCACTTTGTCAATCCCCGCGAAGTGGAAGGCGATTTAGTGCCTTATTTGGTAGATTTAACCAAAGGTGGAGCTGATTACAGTTTTGAATGTATCGGCAACATTAATGTGATGCGCCAAGCTTTAGAATGCTGCCACAAAGGTTGGGGCGTGAGCGTAATTGTCGGGGTAGCGGGAGCCGGTCAAGAAATTAGTACCCGCCCGTTTCAGCTAGTAACTGGCAGGGTTTGGAAAGGCACGGCTTTTGGCGGGGCAAAAGGCAGAACTGATGTGCCTAAGATTGTTGATTGGTACATGGACGGTAAAATTGATATTGACAGTCTGGTAACTCAGGTAATGCCGATCGACAAAATCAACGAAGCCTTTGATTTAATGCACAAAGGCGAAGTAATTCGCACAGTTTTGACATTTTGAACAAAAATCTTTCTCTCTTCCCTCTTCCTCTGCGCCCTCTGCGCCCTCTGCGGTAAAAAAAAATCTAATTAAAAAATGAAATAGAATTAACATGATATCAGACTCCCTAAAACTGCACAAAGAACAGAAAAGTTTCGGTGGCAAACTAGGCTTTTACAGCCATCAATCCTCAACCTGCAACAGCGAGATGAAATTCGCAGTTTACCAGCCCCCCCAAGCTTTATCTCAACCCGTACCAGTTTTGTATTTTCTATCAGGTTTAACCTGCACAGAAGAGAACTTTATGGCAAAAGCGGGGGCGCAACAATTTGCGGCAAAATACGGGTTAATGCTGGTTGCGCCCGACACAAGCCCGCGCAATACTGGTATCCCCGGCGAAGATGACGATTGGGATTTAGGAAGTGGTGCGGGTTTTTATGTTGATGCGACAGCCGCACCTTGGAATTCTCACTATCGGATGTACAGTTATGTGGTTGATGAATTGCCGAATTTAATCGCCGAAAATTTTCCAGCGATACCGGAAAAACAGGGAATTTTCGGTCATTCAATGGGCGGACACGGGGCGTTAATTTGCGCGTTGAAAAATGGCTCTCGCTATCTTTCAGTTTCCGCTTTTGCGCCTATTTCCGCGCCAATGCGCTGCCCTTGGGGACAAAAAGCTTTTGCAAACTACCTCGGTGGCGACAAAGATATCTGGAGGGCTTGGGATGCTAGCGAATTGGTGCTTGAGGCGCAATACAACCGTCCGATTCTGATTGACTGTGGCACGGCTGATTCGTTTCTTGCTGATGGGCAGTTGTTGCCGGAAGTGTTCGCGGAAGCTTGTGCAAAAGCGGGACAGCCGCTAACTTTAAGAATGCAGGAAGGTTACGATCATAGCTATTATTTTATAGCTACTTTTATGGAGGATCATATTCAATTTCACGCGGCTGCTTTGTGTGAGTGAACTTTAGTTTGTAGTAAGGACTTTAGTCCTTAAACCTAATTTCATTGTGCAGCGCACTCCAGGGGACTAAAAGCATATCAGCTATTTGCGATTGTCCTCTAGACCTGTAGATATCCATAGCTTTCTCAAAATCTTCAATTCCCCCCTGTAAATCTCCTGTTCCACTTCGAGCAGTAGCACGAATCATGTAAGCTTCTACAAAGTCAGGATTGAGATTTATTGCTTGAGTAAAAGCTGCAACTGCTTCCTCGTACAGCCCCCTGCGACCGAGGTCGAATCCTTGTTCGTAAAATTCTCGAGCTTCCATAGCATTTCTTAATTATCGATGTAGTTAATTCTGGAGTGTCGATATAGAAGTTTTTAAGCCGATGAAATAGAGCAGACGGGTGTAAGGACACCGCAGTCCAGTTGATGGTTTGTAGTGAGGAATTTAGTTCTTAAAAGAAGGACTGAACTCCTCACTACAAACGGTTAATTAAGATCAATCGGAAATACCCAGTCTTGATACTTGCTGTCGCGATTTTCGATAATCCCGGTTAGTTTGTCCAAAATCTTTTCGGTGAGGGGTCGGTTTTTGGGCAAGTGATAGTTTTCTACTCGCTTAATTGGCGTAATCTTCGCGGCGGTTCCGCAGAGGAAAATCTCGTCTGCAATCAACAGTTCCGATCTATCAACGGGTCTTTCTATGACTTCAATTCCTAAGTCTCTGGCGATTGTGATTACGCTGTCTCTGGTAATTCCTTCGAGAATATCTTGCTCGAAACCGGGAGTAACTAATTTACCGTTTCTGGCGACAAATATGTTCATTCCTGAAGCTTCGCTGACTTTTCCCTGAGTGTTCATCATAATTGCTTCGTCGAAGCCGGATTCTACTGCTTCGGTTTTGGCTAAAGCTGAGGTGATGTAAGCGCCGCTAATTTTACCTCTTAAGGGCAAACTGCGGTCTTCTTGGCGATACCAAGAGCTAATTCTACAGTTGACTCCTTCTTTTGGCAAATAGTCTGAAAGTTCTAATCCGTAGACAAAAAAGTCGGTTTCTACGTTGTGCAGTCGGGGGGCAATTCCTAAACTGGATGTGTAGATAAAAGGGCGGATATAAAATGATTTTGTTGGTTGGTTTTTCTGGACAAAATCAATAATTATTTGTTGGATTTTGCTGGCTGGTAAATCGCAGTGAAGGAAGCTGGCACTTTGACTTAATCTTTGACAGTGGCGGTCTAATCTAAATAGCAAGATTCGATCGGCATTTTGGGGGTCGGGAATTCCCCGCAACCCGCCTAAAACTCCGGTTCCGTAGTGCAGTGCGTGGGTTGCTATGGAAATTTTGGCGTCGGTAAATGGGAGAAATTGGTTTTGAAAGTAGGCAATTGGTAGAAAACTATCCATGATTCAAGCTGGCGATGAGTTTGGCAGTCCGCGAGGAAAGCTGAATTTGGTTATATTACCATAAGTTATACCATTTGAGATTTGAGATTGAGAAGGACTCATTTCATAAGGGTTTGAAGCTTGCCTACAGTTGGATTGTTTTTGAAGACTGGTATTATTCTTTTGTTGTGATATCAATTTATAAAATAAAATCAAGAGCCGTCTGTTTGGTTGATAATTGTTTTGGGAAAAAGTGCGATCCTCTTCGTTGGCGTAGCCCCCGTAGGGGCGGGCTTCGCTAACGACTACAAACAAAAATCAACCAAGGGGCAACAATGGCACGTAAATGTTTCATCATTGAAATGGGGATGGGTATAGACCAGCACGGGCAGGAACCGACTGTAGCCTGTGCAAGGGCTGTACGGAATGCGATCGCCCATAATGCTCTCCTAGGCGTCTGGGAAGTGGCGGGTTTGACTGACCCCAATCAGATGATTGTTGAGGTTAAGGTGGCTGTTCCTTACCCGGAACAGGTGCGGGAACAGGATGTGTTGGCGGTGCTCCCTTTTGGCAGCAAAACTCTGATTGTGGAGCAAGGGGGCATGATTGTGCCAGGAAGGGCGATCGCCTCTCTGAATGATAAAAATGATGAAATGCTAATCGCTGTGGCGGCTGTGAGTGTTTTTGTGGACACTGAGGACTAATTAATTTTGTGTTGTTTGAATAAATCTGCGGTGAAATTCGATCGCCCGATCGCACTTGCTTGTTTCCGCGATCGGGCGATCGAACGCCTGTCTGTTAAAAAATGATTAATTTAGACTAAATTGTAGGGTGCCCCGGAGAGAGCGCATGAAATACCCTAGAAAATCTGAGGCTCTGAGGCACCCTAGAATAGGTCTGTTGGATGGTAAGGTTTATTTGCGCCTACCTACTTAATTTTGAACTTTTAATTAATAATTTTTAATTTCTCAGGCGGCCGGGTATGTAAGCCATCCAGCAAAAACCTACGATTAACAACAGCCACGTTGCTGTAATATTGCTGCCCAACAAGTTGCGGATAAAATCTTCCATTGTTCTCAAAAATTATAGCGTTTAAAAGAATTTATTACTGTTCCTTCTCGGCTCACAAAAGGTAGAGTCCGATCGCGTTTTACGCTATCGCACTCTACCTCCTCTACCTCCTATTTGGGCTGGCTGGTATCTGCCAACATTTGGTTAACCATTTGCAAGTGCGCTTGAAGGTTCGGCAACTTCTGGGTGGCCCAAGCCTTCAACTCGGGATCTTGTCCCTGTTGAGATTGAGCTTGAAACAGAGCAATAGCCTGATTGTGGCTCTCGATCATAGCCTGCTTGTAAGCAGTGTCAAAACTTCTACCGGAGAGTCCCGAAAGTCGCTTCATCAAAGCTGTGTTCTGCGTACTCATCTCGGTTGGCAATTCAACCTGCTTTTGCATTACTAACTGCATCAATTCTTTATTTGCTTGAGTGTGTTCCTCAACCATTTCTTGCCCGTATTGTTTCACACTAGCACTAGAACCGCGCTGCACTGCCAATCTGCCAAGTTCCACTTCCAGCATACCCAGTTGACCTGCTTGCATGACAAAGGTTCTGTCTCTGCTGCTGAGAGAATTAGGCGAGGTTTCGCCACCTGTTGGAGTGTTGGGAGAACGGCCGGGAGTGTTGTTGGTGGGGGTATTTGGAGAACGGCCGGGAGTGTTGTTGGTGGGGGTATTTGGAGAACGACCGGGAGTGTTGTTGGTGGGAGTATTTGGAGTGTTGGGAGAACCGCCAGGATTGTTGTTGTTGTTAGGATCTGTAACAGGAGGTCCCGGAGAATTAGGATCGTTTAAGTCGTTATCAGCAAGCTCAAAAACTCGCTCGCCCGACTGGTTGAAGCCGTTAGTCTGGCGGTTTAATTCTGCGAATCCCGGCACAGCTATCAAGGAACTAACGCCGGCAATTCCGGCAACTGTTACCAATTTTTTGAACAAATTTTTGCGATTGAGTGAAGTCATGAATTTCTAAGCCTCTAAGTTGTTTTCAAAAGTCCGCGCGTGTGAAACTATCTCGTAGGGAATCGCCCGAAACTACCGATGGGAGGGTGTACTGCCTTTCCGAAACAAGTTGATCAAACCAAAGGCGCCCAAGGCACCCAGCCACCCGAAATTGTTGGGGCTATCGCGCCGAGCACTCAAAACTCCAGAATTAGTATCAGCCGGCGTCGATGTGGTATCGGTTGTACCGGTTGTACCAGTTGTGCCGGTGCCTGTCGTACCAGTTGTACCAGTTGTGCCGGTGCCTGTCGTATCGGTTGTACCAGTTGTACCAGTCGTATCGGTTGTACCAGTTGTACCAGTCGTACCAGTTGTACCCGTGCCAGTCGTATCGGTTGTACCAGTTGTACCAGTCGTACCAGTTGTACCGCTTGTACCCGTTGTACCGGTGCCACTCGTACCGCTTGTACCGCTTGTACCGCTTGTGCCGGTGCCAGTGGTATCGGTTGTACCGCTTGTACCCGTGCCAGTCGTACCCGTTGTACCGCTTGTACCGGTTGTATCGGTACCGCTTGTACCGCTTGTACCCGTGCCACTCGTACCGCTTGTACCGGTTGTATCCGTGCCAGTCGTACCCGTTGTACCCGTTGTACCCGTTGTACCAGTGCCACTCGTACCGGTTGTACCCGTTGTACCCGTTGTACCCGTGCCGCTTGTACCCGTTGTACCGCTTGTATCCGTGCCAGTCGTACCCGTTGTACCGCTTGTACCGGTGCCAGTCGTACCCGTTGTACCGCTTGTACCGGTGCCACTCGTACCGCTTGTACCGGTTGTATCCGTGCCAGTCGTACCCGTTGTACCGCTTGTGCCTGTCGTACCGCTTGTACCCGTTGTACCGCTTGTACCGGTGCCACTCGTACCGCTTGTACCGCTTGTGCCTGTTGTACCGGTACCGCTTGTACCGCTTGTACCGCTTGTGCCTGTGCCGGCGCTACCGCCAGCACCGCCGCCAGCACCGCCGCCAGCACCGCCCGACTGGGCTGAAGCAGGCACTGCTAAGGAAACCGTTGCTAAACCTAAAGTACAAGCGCTTGCTAAAACAACTTTCAACAATTTAGAAGATTTCATGGTAATGCTTGCTTTTGCATAGAGTGCTGCGATCGCTTGTGATGCCAAAACCGCAGGGTCAAATTGACAGCGTAACGTGCAAATTTTCTAACCTTCGCTGCGGAATAATGAAGGTAAGGGGGCAAATTTAGTCCCGTTCCCTTGATGATTTTTCCCTGATTAATTACACCGCTACGTTAACAGTTTATAAGCTATTACTTATGCTTCAAGTTCGCCATTCATCTTTAGGAATATTTGACAAAATGGCTTTTTATTTCAGGTGGTGGATGAAATTTGATTGAGCGGCAGACTAGCTCTCTAAAAATTTGTGTACGGGGGATAAAAAGCGGGTTGATCTGAAAAATTTTGGGTTGAGTAACGAGACATATAAGCATCAACCCGGTTTCTGAGACAAGCGGCCGCTTCTTCCTATAAATTTTCTCCGGCGGCTGGTGCTTTGAGCCAGAAATTATTGATTTTATCACCATCAATTTTGGCTTAGCACTGCGCCAGATGAGTTAGTTTAAAAATTTTTTGATCGCTATTTTTCCTTAACTTGCTGCTGGCAATTTGGGCACTGGCAGAATACCGTTCAAACTTTCCCAGAAACTAAATTATCTCAAAACGCCCGACCGCTCATAGTCGCCAGAACACCTGCAACCCCCTAGCAGCAAGGCTTTGGGCTGGGATTTGAGTTGCCTCAAACAGGAAAGCGAACTGAGGGCTATCCGAGTCTATCCCCCACGAGATTAAATTAACCAGCGGCGGCCCACTCGTGAGAATTGCTTGTGAGTGCGATCGGCTAAACTCTGAGATAGTCAAGCGAAAACTATGCCAGAGAGCGCTTGTTCTCTAACACCTTTCCCAAGCGGACTTTAACTATGCTGCATCGAATTATTACCAGAATTCGCTATCTAACGTTAATTGCTTTTTCTAAGTTCGCAAGTTAAAAAGCCGAAATCATATTAATCGATGTTTAAGCAAGGAAATTACCCAAATCCTGCCCAACCAGCAACCGCAAGCCCCTTGCCTTCGAGGAGCAGAATAAATTTAATATTACATCTGTCCTCAGAATGAGAAAAATGCGGTTTAAAACTTGCTTTTAGAGAGAGGAAAGTAGTTGCTTCTCGTATATAAGATTACATTTATGTTTAATAATTAGAGGTCATTATGCCAGAACAACAATTTGACACCTTACCTTCGGAAGCACAAGAACTCCCCCAAGGAGCTAAACAAATTTTTCAGGCTGCTTTTAAGAGCGCTAGCGAAGATGGAATGAGCGCAGATGGTGCTACTAGCGTTGCTTGGAACAGTGTAAAATCTGAATATGTTCAAGAAGGTGGCACGTGGCATCACAAGGGTGATGATACTAACCAAACCCGCAAATCTGTACAGTCTGGTGGCAATTAGTTATCACCCTTTAGTAATATCGTGTCCGCTAACATAACCCCTATTCGCTGTGTAGTGAGGGCTTCATTCCTCAAGTTTTGATGAGAACGAAGCATCCTCACTACCCACCAATCGCAGTGACGTTATGCTAGCGGGCATGATATCATGAGTCATTAGCAATCTACTCATCACTTGTGGTTAATGCTTGACGTTGATAGCTGTTGGAGATAGCTGTTGGAATCGCGGTGGTACACAAGTTAATCGAGCCTGTTCATAGGCTGGCGCATATCCCATTGCAATTCGGCTAAAACGAGCAAGCTAAATACCATTATGGCTCCCGTAAATAGGAAAAGCCAACCCCCCGTGTAAGGTAAAATTAATATTCCCAACAGGTGAAATAAACTTGCCGCTAAAAGCGCGCGCGATCGCACTGCGAATCCAGTCCCCAAATACCCAATTCCGCTCATTCCCAACCACAGGGGACAGAGATTCGCCAATACTTTTCCCCAACTGAGAAAAATTGCTAAATCGGTCAGCAGCAATCCTAATAACATTAGTATTACCCAACCGTAAAGCACCCAAATCAGGCGTTCTATTGTGACCCAAGAGTATGTCATGCTTACCATTGCTGCTGTACCTACGAGGCTGAGCGCTGACCACAAACCGGCTTGCAGCATCCAACTCACAGAAAAAAATTGTGCTGTGCCGAACATGGCTATTAACAGCAAGCTCCACAGCAAGCAAGTTCGATCGAGACAAGTATAAAATTGTGAATAAAATCGATCTTTGCCAAGGGGAAACTGAACCTGCCAAAGCCCTTCTAAATCCTGAAGTTCGATGTTAATCTGTTTCCGGCGCAGAGGGGGAACTGAATAATTAAAAAAGGTCATATCTGACACTATTAAAATTTACAATTATTTGCTTAGGTACTATCTCACCAGCAATCGCTCTAATTGCAATCTGTCAATCGGATTAATCTAGTTAATTGGATAATCTGCCGGCAGTAATAGTTATTCGATCGCACCAGGTAAAACAGGAATAGATAGATTGTACAAGTTGATAAAATAGCTCTTGCGACAGATGGCTGGAATATTACTTATTCGATACTTTTAAAATAGTCAACTTTGTTACAGAATTTATGCTCACTTCATCCCATCCTCTGAAACAGGTATTCCACTGCCCGGAAGAATCGGATTTTTACGCGCACTGCTTGGAAAGTTTAGTGTTAAATGCTAGTGACAATTCTCGACTTATCGTAGAGTTTGGTTCAGGAGAGGGAAGTCCAGTTATTAAGTCTTTGCTGAGAACTGATTTTGAGGGGACAATACAGGGATTTGAGCTAAATAATGTAGCGTGGAAAATTGCTGACTCTCAAATTAAGCAATATGAACTGAGCGAACGATACACCGTCAACAATTGCTCTTTTTTTGATTCGCCCTTATACGAGTCGGCGGATTGTGTCATCTCAAATCCGCCTTACTTGCCGGCGGTGGATGATAAGATTTACCAGCCGCTGTTGCACGGGGGGAGTGATGGTTCGACAATTGCTAAGAAACTTTTGTCTTTGGGCAGCGACGAAGTTTTGCTGATGGTTTCTAGCTATTCTAATCCTGTGGGTTTGATCGATTATGCCTTGGATCGAGGCTACTCGGTTGCGAATTTTGAAATTGCACCTTTAAATTTTGGCTATTATAGCTCGGAACCCAAGGTGAAAAGCGCGATCGCCAGTCTGCGAGAACAGGGAATGGCTTTTTATTCGGAAAACATCTATCTGCTGGCTGGAGTTTTGTTTAAGAAGCACCAAAAGTCGCAAAGAGATTTGTCGATCGAGCTCATTAAGTTAATGACAGCTTTTTAAAATACAGCGCTGGTAGGTGCAAGATGCCTGTTCCACCATTGTCAGCAACAGGCTTTTCGGCCTGTTCCACCATTGTCAGCAACAGGCTTTTCGGCCTGTTCCACTATGGTCAGCAACAGGCTTTTCGGCCTGTTCCACTATGGTCAGCAACAGGCTTTTCGGCCTGTTCCACTATGGTCAGCAACAGGCTTTTCGGCCTGTTCCACTATGGTCAGCAACAGGCTTTTCGGCCTGTTCCACTATGGTCAGCAACAGGCTTTTCGGCCTGTTCCACTATGGTCAGCAACAGGCTTTTCGGCCTGTTCCACTATGGTCAGCAACAGGCTTTTCGGCCTGTTCCACTATGGTCAGCAACAGGCTTTTCGGCCTGTTCCACTATGGTCAGCAAC
>NZ_JAUBUJ010000073.1:0-43672 GCF_036705405.1 Microcoleus sp. B13-B6 | reverse complement strand
TCAGCTTTCTTGATAGGGAGCTGCGTAGTTGGGCCAATGCGGGTTAATCCGCTCAAAGTAAAAGTGAAAGGGGAGGGACTTGAAGCCTCCCATGTCTATAAATGACTATACTTTTACCAGCTATGAGGAGATAAGATATAGCATTTCTCAGTAACATGAGGTGTTCTTGGGCATAGGGCATAGCGCATTGGGCATTGGGCATAGGCATAGGACTCGCCCCCATACCTCACCACGCTTGAGAAGCGCTATAACTCTAATTATGTTTGTAGTGACCACGAAAGCCCTCAAAATTCTCAACGGGGGATATCAAACAATTTTATGATGGGTAATTAACCGAACTAGATTTAAAATAATCAATCACTAATCACCAATTACCAATCATTAATCACTCATGACTCCTGAGTAATAAACATCTCCATAAATTAACTTTCAACCTTCAAGTAGCAAAGATTTTAGTTGATTTTTCGGAGATGTTTGATGACTAATGACTAATGACTAATGACTAATGACTGTTGACTGTTGACTGGGGAATTGATGACTAATGACTAATGACTGTTGACTAATGACTAATGACTGTTGACTGTTGACTAATGACTAATGACTAATGACTAATGACTAATGACTACTGACTCATGACTAAAATTGTTTCATCGCTCTTTCCATATCCCGCTTGTCTTCGCGTTTCTTCAAATCTTCACGCTTGTCGTACAGTTTTTTCCCTTTACCCAAACCGATATCCAGTTTTACCCAGCCGCCTTTCAAATACATTTTTAACGGCACTAAAGTCAACCCTTTTTCTTCCACCTTGCCGATTAGTTTGCGAATTTCCTGCTTGTGCATCAGCAATTTACGGGTGCGGCGGGGTTCGTGATTAAAATAGTTGCTAGCACTTCTCCAAGGCGAAATGTGAACGTTGATCAACCACAGTTCCCCGTTCCGAACTAAGCCATATCCGTCGCGCAAATTGGCTTTTCCTTCCCGAATAGATTTGACTTCGGTTCCCTTCAACTCGATTCCCACTTGGTATGTCTCTATAATTTCATAGAGATGGCGCGCTTGTCGGTTATCGCTAACAATTTTGTATCCTGGGCTTTTTTCGCTCATTTTTACCTCCGCTAAAAATAATTATTATAACGCTAGCTTCTCTGTAGAGAAAATTGAAGCTTGACAAAACTTAAATAATCGGTCTGGACATTACCAATTTGACTGAGCTAAGATGTCACCAACGTGAATGTCAAGCGGTATCATGCAGCGCACCAATATCACTGATTCTGCAATTCCAGATTCTGTTACTCCTCATCCTGCGGTTTATTTGGTTTGGCTGGCTCCTTTTTTGCTGGCGCTTGCTTGGTTTTCGGCCAATATCTCGGCTGTTAAGTGGCTGTTATCCTCGTTTGTTGAGATACCCACACTGTACAAGATAGTAATTGGCTTTCTGATTGTAGCATTAGTAGTGCGATCGATTGGGAACTCGGATCGCCCGCCCGGATTTTCGCCCCATTTCGTTTTGAGGCGAGATCCGCTGCTATTGATGTTGGGTGCGGGTATTTGCTCGATCGCCCTTCAGTACATAATTGATATCAAACAACTTACTGTCCTGCTATTTATCCTCGGAACTTACGGGCTGTGCGGCTTATTGGTGGAGCAGAACTTTTGGCGAAAAAACTTGCCAGTTGCGGGCTTGCTGGCTTGTATTCTACCATTCAACAGTCAGTTTAATAGCGGATTAGGTTTGCCGGCGCGAGTGCTTACTGCTCAGGTAGTAGAACAGTTGCTCTCAATGCTGCACGTTGGGGCGATTTCTTCTTACGATATTATCGTTTTGGAAAACGGCATCGCTCATGTGGACGTGCCTTGTAGCGGCATTAAAACCCTCTTAGTGGGAACGCTCTTTTTGCTAGCTGCTACCTGGCAGGAAGGGCGTAAAATGAGCTTAAGATGGCTAGCAGTCGGCGCTGCTAATCTCTTAATCTTGGTGTGTGCTAACACTGCGCGGGTTGCCGTGTTAGTCCTGGTTTCAGAAGTTTTTCAACAGCCAAACATAGCACAAATTATGCACGTTCCTCTGGGAATTGTCGGTTTAGTATGTGCTTGTTTTGTGACGTGGTTAATGCTGCAACGAGTACCGAAATTTCAGCCAGAAAAAACCAGCGGTATTTCTGCAAAACCAAACTCAGAAATTATGCAAAATCACCCTTTAGCCAAACCAGGAATAATTGCAGCAGTCGCAGTTTTGGCAGTAATGGCTCAACTGTCTCACGTAGAAACGCCAAAAATGGCGATCGCACCTTTAACATTACCTGAATACATTAAATCCGAGTCGATTCCCCTCAATCCTAGCGAACAAAAATTCTTTGGCAACTATCCAGACACGCAAACACAAAAAATCAGATTTGTCGCCGGCAACTTGCGCGGTTCCATGCTCACAGTAGCGAGCACATCCTGGCAAACTTATCACGCCCCCGAGTTGTGTTTTGTAGCCAGCGGAATTCCCGTCAATGGCATAGAAAAAAAACAACTAACTCCTTCAGTAACAGCGCGCTGGCTGTCTCTCAAAAACAACCAATTATCAGCAGCATACTGGCTGCAATCTGCACAGCAAACTACCGATAACTTCATGTCCCGTATCGGCAGCGACCTCACCCACAAAAATCACAATTGGGTGCTAGTTTCCATTTTATTTGACAGTTCGTTACAAGCCGAAAATCAGGAAGTAAAAGAGTTGGCGAGTAATGTATACACTACCGTTAAAAAAAGCTTACAAGGAGAAATAAATGAAAATCAAACAGGTATTTGATGGAATTTTTAAAACAATTTTTTGGGTCTGGAATTTGACATTTTTATCGATTGTTTACTTGGGAATTTTGCCTATTATAGGAGGGCCATTAATTAAGGCGACAATCGATGGCATCATCCCGCTAGAGTTTTCTTTGACTATGGCAGCTACCATCGCAGTACCCACTGTATGTACAGTAATAGGAGCTAGGCGTTTTGGCAAGCAACCCCTACAGCTAATGCGTTGGTTTTACGGCGTAGAAGCACCGCTATTTTTGCTGTGTTTGCTCCGCTTGTTCCTGCTGCGAGAACTCACCCCAGCTAGTTCTCAAATCATCGCTACTATTGCTTTGTGCATAGCAGCATTTTCAGTGGAAATGCTGTACGGATATCTGGGTAAAAGAGAAAATGTTCAAAATATTTTCGATTCCCAGAATTCCCATAATAAACAGCCTCGTTTTTTCAGGTTGATCGGAGAAAAGCGAAGTGCGTGGCTGCAATTAGGATGTCACAGTTTAATGGTAGTAGTTGGCATTTGGGCGGCAACCTTGCTGATTTATTACGCTGTACCTGTGGCATTGTATACACTTTATGGATTCTTCTTTGTCGTCATTCAATTTTTCAAGTTTACATGGGTTTCACCATTTCTGGAGATGTTTAAATACGGGGACTGGGCCTCGGCTTTAATTTGGATACCGCTATCGTTTATATTGTTTGGTTTAACCTGTAGCTTGTTCGTTGTCATGCCTTCGCTGTACGGCTTTCTCTACATTCATTCCGGGCGGAAAATATGGCAGAGTTTTGCTGCACAATACGGGAAAAATAAAGCGCTAATCGGAAGTTTGGGAGTCATAGCAGCTTGGCTGGCTATTTTCTCGGCTTTGCAGCAGCAGCCACAAGTTGCAGTAATGAAAATGCTGGCGACTCCCCCCGCAAATGACACGGTTCGCCAAACTTTATTAGCCAAGTCTGATATGATTCGATCCGGCTTAGTTAACGCTTATTTGTCCCCTTACCGCTACCTCAGCACTGTGGGAGAAAATAACCACATTTATGAGATATACAAAAATATTTGGATTTTCCCTGACGGAGCGGCTCAAACCTTGCAGAACAGCTATAATTTTTTAATGTCGCCGTTTTTGTATCAAGGCTCTAGTGCGGATGTAGAAAAAGCGGAAAAACTCTACGGCGAATTCTTCGATACGGAACTGCAAAAAGGCGAGACAGAAGCAGTAAAACACGCGGTGCAGTCAACATCAAATCGCGAAGAAGCAAAAGCCGGTTTGCTGAATGTCAATCAAGAAAAAGTATGGCTGCAGTCGCAAGAAGTGACAGTCAAAGAAAACGGCGATTGGGCAGACGTTCAACTCTACGAAGTTTACAAAAATCAAACGCCGAACTTGCAAGAAGTATTCTACTACTTTTCCCTGCCGGAAAGCGCTGCAGTTACAGGAGTTTGGCTGGGAGATACTGGCGATTTAAACAAACGTTTTGTATTTACGGTATCGCCTAGAGGTGCCGCCCAGCAAGTCTACAATCAACAGGTAGTAGAAAGAGTCGATCCGGCTTTGCTAGAACAAATTGGCCCCAAACAATACCGTTTGCGGGCTTTTCCAATCCCGGCTAAACGAGAATTTACCCCAACTGAAGGGCCAACGGAAATGCACCTGTGGCTTACCTACAAAGTCATGCGCCAGCCCCAGGGTTGGGCGATGCCTGTTTTGGCTGAAAAACGCAACATTTTTTGGAACCAAAATACTCGCCGCACGATCGCCGGGAAAGAGGTAAAATACAGCGGGAAAGAAGCCAGAGAAACTTGGCTGCCCCCCTTTTTGCCCGCAGTCGCACAGCAACCGCTAACCGCGCAGCAGGCGATTCTACCGGGAGGAAATATCATTTCTGCTAAGCCGCTGGCTGATGCAAATTACTCGTTACCCCAAGGCAAGAAATTTGCAGTTATTCTCGATACTTCCCGCAGCATGGCGGTGGCAAGTAAGGAAGTAAAAGAGACTTTTGAATGGTTGAAAGCTAATGCAGCAGGCAAAAACGCTGTTGATTTGTATGTCGCTAGCGCTGCAGGAATGCCACCTAAGTTGGTGGAAGATGTACGCAATTTCGATGCGGCAAAGGTGACATTTTACGGTACAATCCAGCTCAAAGATATGCTGCAACAGTTTGCACAGTTGCGGGGCGATAAAAGTTACGATACTGTATTTTTGGTGAGCGATCGCCACAGTTACGAATTGTCGGACGATCGCAAACTTAAACTTTCCATCTCTTCACCCCTATGGACAGTGCATTTGGGAGGTTTGCCCCCCGGCTACGACGACGCAACTTTAAAGGCTATTCAAGATAGCGGTGGTGGAGTGGCTACAGATATGAAAGAGGCGATGCAGCGAGTAGCAACAACAGCAGCTTCGGGCGAATCTACAGTTAGCGTTGTTGACGGCTATGCTTGGAGTTATGCCAAAACCCCGCAGTCGAAAAAAATCGCCAAATCGGCGGCAGTTGTAGAGTCCAAAAATGCCGGAAATGAAGGCTTTAAACCGATAGCGGCGCGGCAGTTGATAACTGCACTTAGCAAGCAGAAAAGTTCCAGTCAATTAACGCAACTGGATGCGATGCACGCAGTAGCTAAAAATTTCAAAGTGGTGACTCCTTATTCTTCGATGATTGTGTTAGTTAATGACGCGCAAAGGGAGCAACTAAAAGCTGCAGAAGCTAAGAGCGATCGATTTGACAGAGAGGTAGAATCTGGTAAGGAGGAGTTGAGTAAGCCGAATAATCCTCTGAATGTTTCAGGGGTTCCTGAACCGGAAGAATGGCTACTGTTGACGGTAGGTGCGATCGGGCTTTTGGCGGTTTTCCTCCGTCAGCGGCGCGCGAAAATGGTAGGTTGAAAGATGGTTCGGCGGTTGAAACCGCTACTACACGAACAAAGTCTGCCTCCGCAGACTAAGAGAGTCATGAACCCCATGCCTAAAGGCAGGGGCTTGTAGACTGTCCGACTAACGCAAGCGGGATACAAGCCAGAACACGACCAGCCTCAGACGCAACGAGCGTCTACGTTTTCAAGGTCACGATACCTACAAATGCGTCGCTAGTTTGTAGCCCTATCGTTGGTTGTTAAACATCTGTAATGGGTTAAGGAAGTGCAGCCAACATGACAAGCCTTGAAAACATTGGCGAAGCGAACGTTACGAGCAATCAGAGGAGACGCAACAATGTCTAACTTTGTTTTTGTAATTGATACCAATCGCAAACCGCTATCACCCTGTAAACCAGGAATGGCAAGGTCATTGCTGAAAGCTGGAAAAGCAGCGGTATTTCTCCGCTATCCGTTTACGATTGTTTTGAAAAAAGCAGTTGAGACGAATCCTGAACCGCTAGAACTGAAATTAGATCCGGGATCGAAAGTCACGGGGGTTGCAATCAAACAGGACAACAAGATTATCTTCGGAGCCGAACTGCAACACCGGGGCCAGCAAATTAAAGATGCACTTCTCTCTCGCCGTCAACTTAGGCGAGGAAGACGCAATCGCAAAACTCGATACCGTAAGGCGCGATTCCTCAATCGCACTCGCCCCGATGGTTGGCTCGCTCCATCGGGGCAACACCGAGTCGAAACAATACTTACATGGGGGAGCAAATTGATTCGACTCGCTCCCGTTGCCAGCATTGTTCAAGAGTTAGTGCGGTTTGATTCTCAACTCATGCAAAACCCTGAAATCTCAGGCGTTATGTATCAGCAGGGAGAATTGCAGGGTTACGAAGTCCGGCAGTATCTCTTGGAAAAATGGCATCGGCAGTGCGCTTATTGCTCGGCTGAAAATGTACCTTTTGAGGTTGAGCACATTCAGCCCAAGTCAAGAGGTGGCTCTGACAGGGTTTCCAATTTGACACTGGCTTGTCACGATTGCAATCAAAAGAAAGGCAATCAGGATGTTCGAGCATTCCTGGCCGCTAAACCCGACCTGTTAAACCGCATCCTCAAACAAGCAAAGCTACCACTCAAAGATGCAGCAGCGGTCAACTCAACCCGATGGGCATTATTTAATGCACTTAAAGA
The DNA here is from genome assembly GCF_036705405.1 of Microcoleus sp. B13-B6. Taxonomy (NCBI): domain Bacteria; kingdom Bacillati; phylum Cyanobacteriota; class Cyanophyceae; order Oscillatoriales; family Microcoleaceae; genus Microcoleus; species Microcoleus sp. B13-B6. The sequence continues at coordinate 36,828 of NZ_JAUBUJ010000073.1, read as the reverse complement.
AACGGGATTGCCCGTCACTACTGGCACGGGCGGACAAACTAAGTTCAATCGCCATCGGTTAGGGTTGGCTAAATCGCACTGGCTTGATGCTGCGTGTGTGGGCAGCGTTGACACGCTCAAAGTATTGACTTCAAAGCCTTTGTTGATTGTGGCAAAAGGTCAGGGGACACGACAGATGTGCGGCACAAACCAGTACGGATTTCCCATTCGGCACAAGTCCAGAGTGCAAATTCACAAAGGGTTTCAGACTGGCGATATTGTCAGCGCAACCGTTACCGCAGGGAAGAAAGTCGGCTCTTATACAGGGCGGCTTCTATGCCGTGATCGACGGCAGTTTTGATATTGTAACGAAGGCTGGGAGAGTAACAGGTATTAGCCACAAGTATTGCAAAGCAATCCACAAAAAAGATGGCTATAGCTATGGGTTTTAAAAATATTTCAAGGCGACGGTCGTCGCTGCCGCTTTCCTCCCCATGTCTAAAGCCAGGGGCTTCTCGCTCGTTTTTCGGTGAGGGGGTATTTAAGCCGGACTTGATATCAAATACTAATCTACAGTCGTCTTGAGACGACTTGAGCTATGAGACAGGAGTTGAAACCCCTGTCGGACTGTCGGACTTAACGAATAACGAATAACTAATCTATTTCTACAAAAACGCGATCGCCCTCAATCTTTACCGGATAAGATTCCAGGGAATCGCCTAGTGCATTCAAACATTTACCCGTATCTAACTTGTACTGATATTTGTGAAATGGACAGGTAATGATACCGTTATTTACCTTACCCATGTCGATCGGATATTCTAAATGAGTGCAAGCATTACGGTAACAAGTGACATTCATGCCTTGACGATTCAAAATCACTGAATTTTCGTCAACTTTTACCTTCAACACACCCCCTTCGGGAACTTGATTTAGCGCTGTTATCTCTACCCACATATAATCTTTCTCGGTTTAAATAAATTATTGCAAACTAATGGGCGATCGTCCGAAAGGCATAGTGAACAACGAACGATCGCTGTCTAATTCTAACGCCAACAGCTTGTAAAGTCTGAATAGACTGTACAAGCTGTTGGCGGTAATTCACGCCCGCAAAGAATGTTATATCACCCCTACAGCCGCAGGTAACGCATGAGAATGCTCATAACTTCACCGGGCTTTTGGGCAGGTTGCAGCGGGCTCCACTCGCTGACAGAGGCAAAACCCAAACAGTAAAGGATGTGAATGATGCTGATACTTTTAATTCAGACAATCCCCGACAATCGGCGAAAATCTTCAGATAGCACACTCATCAGATACGTCTGAGAGTATGGTGGTATCCCACAAAGCTTTAAGGAAAATCCCTAAAGCGCTACTCAAACTGGGTGTTTTCTAACCACAGTTGGGGGCTTGAAAAATTTTAGAGCCACCTAACTTTTATGGCTCTCACCGTATTTTGCACAAATTTTGGAGGTGTATTCTTCACTGGTTTTGACCAACCTCGAACCGCAAGGATTACAGAGATGCTCTCAAGCCAAAGCTTGAGAGAAGTGAGAGAAAGTCCAAGTCATCATTACTGATGGTTTTATGCAGGCTACTTCAGTCTACACCAATTGTCGTGAGTATTACCTACAAGTCTAGGAAAATATCATCCTAGCAATTGCTCCTCACCGCTTTGGGAGAACCTATCAGCAGGATTTTGACGGGTTCTCGATCGGGTGGCGGAGGCTCTGCTACAGGTACTGTCGCTGTAGCACTATCGGTTGCTGGGGGATTGGCAAGGAAGTTTTTCGACATAAGCGTTTTTTGTGTTCGCAGTGAACGATAATGTTGCCTATAAGCAACATTATCATTCTATCCTCAATGTTGCCTAGAAGCAACATTTACGAAGAGATCGCCCTCTGAGACAATCTGAGGCATGGCAAAAGCAGGCAAAGCACTCAAGCAGGTGCTGGAAACTTATAACATCAGTCAAAATCGCTTGGCTGTGACAATGGGCGTAGCACGTTCCAACATTCATCGTTGGGTCAATGAAAGTAGAGATCCCGTAGCAGAGGCAGTGTTGGACATTCGGAAAGCACTATGGCAAATTAACCCCGATGCCGCAGGGGAGTTCATTCGTTTGTATTTAGATGATTTGGAGGAAAAACTCGAAGAGTAATAATGTCCACAATCTTTACTTAGCTGCGAGCTTCTGAGAACATAGAAGCCATGAGTAAGGCAGGAAAGGCGCTGAAGCAGGTTTTAGAAACCTATGGCATCAGCCAAAATCAATTGGCAGCGACTATGGGCATTGGACGATCGAGCATTAACCGTTGGGTTAACGAGAATAGAGATCCGGCATCTGAAGCGGTTCTAGAGATTCGCAAGGGATTACAGCAAATTAATCCCGATGCAGCAGGGGATTTTATTCGTTTGTATTTAGATGATTTGGAGGAAAAACTCGAAGAGTAATAATATGGGCGATCGGGCGATCGCCTCCCGTGCCAGTTATGCTTGAGATAGACTCAACAAATAGCTGACAATATACAATCTTTCTCGCTTTAAATAAATCCTCACAAACTAATTGGCGATCGCCCTTGAATGCAGCGCAACCATCTGTGGGGCGCTCTCCACACCTGAGAACCTAACTGTTTTCCTCGCCATTTCCCAGGTACAACCTGACGAATTCATCAGCCGCCTCCCGATTGAATGTCTGCAATGCTTGCTTAATCGCAAATACCGCCTCAGCAGATGGGTCTCGTTCTTCGCTCACCCAACGGCTAACGTTTGAGCGATCGATTTCCATCTTGGCCGCCAATTGATATTGACTGATATCGTATGCCTCTAATATTTTTTTGAGGGCTTTTCCTGCTCTTCCCATGCTCCCGATTGTGTCAGAGAGTCATGCTCCTGTAAACGTTGCTGATTGTCACCAATTGCGGTAAACTTTGTAGATTAAGTGCGATCGTTTTTTCCCTCTCAATTTAATTGTATGGCTCGTCAAATAGCTGGCAAAAGTATAGTCATTTATAGACATGGGAGGCTTCAAGCCCCTCCCCTTTCACTTTTACTTTGAGCGGATTAACCCGCATTGGCCCAACTACGCAGCTCCCTATCAAGAAAGCTGAACGCATTTGGGATTGCTTTTCTGAGAATGTTGTACGAAGCATTCACGTCAGAATTAATTAATTGACCCGTCGATGTTTTGTACAAACCACGCTTAATCCGTTTACCAGTAAACACAGGCTCTTTTTCTGTTTTACCGTAAACAGGAATTGGATCTAAACCCAGAAAGTTGGAGCGGGACCTGTAGGATTCTTCCTTCACAATTACCGTGATTCCCGCCAACCGAGCTTTGTACTCCAACATTTCAATTAATCGAGAGTGAGGAATGCTGACAAAGTTTTGATTAGTTCTCTTCCCTAACTCGATTTCAGTTTTCCACTGGGCATTCTTGCCAATTACTAACGTCCCAATTTGTTCTGCTGTTAAACGATCAACAATCACACGACTGGTATGATGTAAGTAATTATCTACTTTCTGATTGCGACAGCGTGTTAAGCGCTGAATCCGTGGTGAAGTTTTGCGATTTCCTCTCAATTGGGATTGTAATTTTGCTTGGCGTTTGTTGTAGAACTGGTTGATCGATTTTAAGGGTCGCCCGTTAATCAACAAAGGGATAAATCCCGGTTGATTTGAAGTTAGCGCTACTAAATTATCCAGCCCCAAATCAATACTAGCTACAGAGTTGGCCTTGCCAAGGGTGGACTCCGCTTCATCGTAAATTACCTCAATTACATAGGAATCACATTTCGGAACCAGTCTAACGAAAGCAAACCTGGTCGGGGCTGACTTTGGTTTTAATTGAAAGCTCAGTACCCGAAAGCTTAATGATTCCCTTTTTCAACTGTTTGCTACTAATCGCTTGAATTGTGTAGATTAGAAGGTTTCGCCCTTTGATTTTATCTTTGTACTTTGGCAGTTTTGGGCGACCAGTGAATTTGGAAGAATCAGCATTGTAAGCTTTAACAGCCTCAAAAAAAGATTTCCAATTCTTGTCTAGCACCATCAAGATTTGCTGGCTGACTTTGGCAGGCAAAGCCTTGTAGGCTTCATGAGACTTCATCAAGCGGTTCATTTCGTTATAACTGACATACTTCCATCCATAAATAAAGCTCTGACGAATGACGTAATTGGCGGCATTGTAGAGGTTTTTGGATTTGAAAGCTAATTCGTCAATTTGGGCGAAACGGTGTTCCGTTGATTTAATGATGTGCCTCTGGAGTTAGTTGCATTTAAGGCTTCCATTTTTTAACCTATGTGTAGTTCACTCGACCACCATGATAATATCATACTACTATTGTTTATAATTGCTTATAAACTCAACGAAGTTTTACAATACCGGAGTTTGGCTGGGGCGATCGCCTAGCCCGCCGCCAACCAGCGTAAACTTACGCATATAGGGAGACCTATACCCTAAAACAATATCCGACTTGGGTACTCCGACTTCAATTAACTCATTAGCAATTCCTACTTCAGTTCCATCTCGCTGAATCCAAATCTTGTCCTCTTTAATATCGATGTGAATAACGCAACCATAAACTCGTCTTTCTCCACGCCATCCCACATGAAACATCAAATAGCGATCGCGTTTGATATCACAAGCAATTTCAGTTTCTATCTCCCCATCGTCCGAACCGCAGCTAGAGTGTTTTTCAATGATTGATTGAATTAGCTCTCTATACTTTTCTATTTCCATATAACGATCGCCTCTCTCGCAGGATTAAACACAATCAAGTTTAATTGCATCCGCGTCACTGACATTCGAGCTAAACGCCGAGTAAAAAACTCTTCATAAATATCTTCTGGAATTGCCAAATAAAGAAGTCTATCCGGTTCTGACTCTTCCAAAACCACTTTATAATTCCAGGCTTGACCTATAGCCTCGTGAAACTGATTTATCAATGACAGACCTAAAAAACACTTGATTTCTACTGCTATCTTCTGTCCGTACTTTTCGGCTCCTAACAAATTATTTTGGGCCCCTAAGTCCACATAAAGCTTATCTTCGTCTACTTTGAGGTACAAAGGATCGTGGGTAATAGTCCACCCTTCTTTTTCCAAAGCGGAACATACAGAGACATGAAAGATATCTTTGGCAGACATAGATTTTGAGAAATCATGTTACTCGCTCCCATTATATCATATCCTACGACTGTGCCAGACAAACGGGCGATCGCATATTGAATTAAGTGCGATCGTTTCTTCCTTCTCAATTTAATTGTAAGGTCGATAAAATACCAGAGTCTGACTGGTGCGATCGCCTGAATATTTGACGATCGGCCTCAAACATACTATTCAGCTTTTCCCTATGGATGAATCTGACTCAAAATCACCCGCAACCGATCGTAATCATCCTTCAGCAAAACACTCAAACTCCTTCCCGCTTCCACCAACCAAGATCGATCGCGCATCCGCAACTGATAAATCTCACGAATCGCCGCCGCCGTCAGCGCATCCACCGGCGCATTAGCCACCCCCAGCAGCGTCCTCAAAAAATCCAACTGCACCGTAAAATCAATCACCTCATCCGGTTCGCAGCGATAAACCGCCTGGTGAATTTGCGGCGGGCGCGGCGGCAAATACTGATAAATTTTACCCCTAGATGGGCCGTGACCGTTCAACCTTTCCGGCGCCGTCTCAAACCCCACAATCGCCACTCGAAACTCGGTTTTGAGCATCGCAAAAATCTGCGGTTGTTCTTCCCGTAACTCTTCCAGCGACAAACCCAAAGCGCGAGCTCTGTGCACGGAGTCGATCGGGCTAGTCGTAGCGTAATAAACCACGCCGTAAATTTGATTTTTTGACTCTTCATCCTCGGCCTTCACCCAACTCCCAAAAGGTGGCATCACGGGAAAGCTTAAGTCTTCCGGTTCCAAACATTGAGCCAAAAACTCCGAAGTTGCCGTCTCGATTACCTCAGCAATGCGATCGGGATGGCGCTCTTTTGTAGCAAATTGGGGTAAAGGTAAACGCATATTAGTCAGTTAGCAGTTGGTTGTTGGCAGTTGGTTGTTGGTTGTTGACAGTTGGCAGTTTGTTATTGGCAGTTGGTTGTTATTTATTATTTGTAAGTGGGTACTAATAAACAATAACTAATAACTACTTACAACTGTCAACTGACAACTGTCAACAACCAACTGACTATTTCGCGCGACCTGCCGTAGCATCGACGAGTTCCAACTGCGACAGGCGGAACGTAATCAGCTTGTCCCAATTGCCGCCTTCAAACAGTACCGCGACTTTCCCGTCTGTAACTCGCTGGACTTGTCCTTGAAAGGCGTAGTAAATCTCACCCTTATCTTTAACTCGAACTGCTGAACCTGGAAAAATCATAATTGTTTGAATGTTATGTTTGCTGTTTATAGCTTACCTTTTCTTGGCGATCGAGAGTTGATGCTAAAACAGGCAAGATGCCTGTTCCACACACTAAACAGGCAAGATGCCTGTTCCACAAATTAAACAGGCAAGATGCCTGTTCCACAAATTCAATAGGCAAGATGCCTGTTCCACCAACACTCACAGGCAAGATGCCTGTTCCACAAACAAGCACAGGCAAGATGCCTGTTCCACAAATTCAACAGGCAAGATGCCTGTTCCACAAATTCAACAGGCAAGATGCCTGTTCCACAAATTCAACAGGCAAGATGCCTGTTCCACAAATTCAACAGGCAAGATGCCTGTTCTACAAACACTCACTGGTTTCTTGTGGGGAGTAGGGGTTGGGCGTCCCGCCCGCCCATCAAAAGCTGATTAACAATCCAAGATGTGAGTTAGGCTAAGGCTGCTACGGAAACTTTACCGGCAATGCGGCCGGCGATCGCCCGCAACTCCCTAGCTGAAGCAGAACCCGGTTGTCCCACCACGATCGGCACCCCGGAATCGCCACCTTCCCGCAACGGAATTTCCAGCGGAATGCGGCCTAACAGCGGCACTCCCAACTCAGCAGCAGTCTTTTCCCCGCCACCGGAACCGAAAATATCGTATTGCTTGTCGGGCATATCCGGCGGCACAAAATAGCTCATGTTTTCCACAATTCCCAACACCGACACTCCCAACTGCTGGAACATCTTTAAGCCCTTGCGGGAGTCCAACAATGCCACAGTCTGCGGCGTCGTCACGATCACAACACCGGCCATCGGCACAGCCTGCGCCATTGTCAACTGTGCGTCTCCAGTACCCGGAGGCATATCGACAATCAAATAGTCTAAATCGCCCCAATTTACCTGATAGAGGAACTGCCGGATGATCCCGTTCAACATCGGGCCGCGCCAAATCACGGGTTGGTCTTTGTCAATTAAAAACGCCATCGACACTAATTTGACGCCGTAGTTGAAGGCGGGTTCGAGGCTTTCCCCGCTTTTTCCGTCCCTAACCATCACTTTCGCGTCCCCCAGACCCAACATTGTCGGGTCATTGGGCCCATAGATATCCGCATCCAGCAAACCCACCTTGGCGCCGGTTTGCGCCAGCGCTACTGCAACGTTTACCGCCACCGTGCTTTTGCCGACTCCACCTTTACCGCTGGAAATTGCGATAATATTTTTAACGCCTTCAATGCCTTGGCGATCGACCACTCCCTTCTGCTGCGGCGTCTCGGCTGTCACCTCCACCGCCACTTTTTCGACTCCTGGCAACTGTTTGACCGCTTTTTGGCAATCTTCGACAATAAATTCTCGCAGCGGGCAAGCAGGCGTTGTCAGCACCAAGGTGAAACTGACGACACCGCCGTCAATTTTTATGTTACGAATCATGTTCAATTCCACCAAACTCTTTTGCAGTTCGGGGTCTTGCACAGGTCGCAGGATTTCTAAGACTGAACTAACATCGAGTGTATTGGGCATTGTGTTCTCCACCATAGCTCTGCAATTGGGTTTGCGAATTTTCGATCGCAGGTTTAAGTATATTTTTATTGCTATTTTTTAATGTAACTTCATAGCGATCATTTGCAGACCTGCGGTGGCATAATTACATGACGACTGGATTTGGGACTCACGGTCAATCTCAAACTCAAATGCGCTCGGCAAGAATTTCTACGACCGAAAGCAATTTGGTCACAATCCCCGCATTGAGCCGTGGTCGCAATTCTTCAATCTAAAATCTAAAATCTAAAATCTAAAATCGGATGACAGTTTCTACAACACTTAAAACCGCCACTTCCCCGTTTTTGCCACCCGCTGACTCTAGAGCTAGAGTCAGCCAATTTATGAAAACCCTACAAGACGAGATTTGTCAATCCCTCGAACAGCTCGATGGCGTTGGCAAATTTAAGGAGGACTCTTGGGAACGATCCGAAGGTGGCGGCGGACGTTCTCGCGTCATGCGCGAAGGCGATGTGTTTGAACAAGGGGGAGTCAATTTTTCCCAAGTGTGGGGCGAAAGTTTGCCGGCTTTGATTCTGGCAAAGCACCCAGAAGCAGCAGGTCACGATTTCTATGCAACGGGCACTTCGATGGTGCTGCACCCCCGCAATCCCTACTTGCCTACGGTTCACCTAAATTACCGCTATTTTGAGGCCGGCCCGATTTGGTGGTTTGGTGGCGGTGTGGATTTGACTCCTTATTACCCGTTGGCTGAGGATGCAGCTCATTTTCACAAAACTCTGAAAGCAGCTTGCGATCGCCACCATCCCGGATATTATCCGACATTTAAACTTTGGTGCGACGAATATTTTTACCTCCCCCACCGCCAAGAAACCCGCGGCGTGGGCGGCCTCTTTTTTGACTACCAAAGCGCTCAAGGCGCGCTTTACCGCGACCATCATGTCAAAGGCAAGGCCGCTGAGTGCAGCAACAACATCGGCGCGCCGGAACCTAGGAGTTGGGAGTCGCTGTTCGCCTTCGTACAGGACTGCGGCCGGGCATTTTTGCCGGCTTACACCCCAATTGTTGAAAAGCACCGATCGAAAGAATACGGCGAGCGCGAGCGTAATTTCCAACTTTACCGCCGTGGCCGTTACGTTGAATTTAACTTGGTGTACGATCGAGGCACGACCTTTGGCTTGCAAACCAACGGACGCACCGAATCGATTCTCATGTCCCTGCCGCCTTTGGTACGCTGGGAATATTGTTACGAGCCAGAACCCAACTCTCCCGAAGCCGAACTCTACTCCAAGTTCTTAAAACCGCAAGATTGGGCGAATTGGATGCCTCAGCAGTCACCGACCTGAGTTAAACTACTGGGACAGTAACCACCGCGATAGATAATAAATTTGAGGGAAGGGTCAGTGATTCATATTGATCAAAAAACCCACACGCTTCAAGACGGTACAACAGTTATCGTCTTAGCACCGACAGGACGGTTGGATATCACTACAGCTTGGCAATTCCGCCTCAAGTTGCAAGAGTGTATTTCCAAACTTAGCCGCCATGTTGTAGTGAATCTTGGTCAGGTTAACTTTATCGATAGCTCTGGCCTGACCTCACTTGTAGCAGGTATGCGGGATGCGGATAAAGTTAAGGGAAGTTTCCGCATTTGCAATGTTCATCCCGAAGCCAAACTGGTGTTTGAAGTCACCATGATGGATTCTGTGTTTGAAATCTTTGAAACGGAAGAAGAAGCTCTAGAGGGGGTGCCGCGCGCAAGTTGACCACCCGGCTTGCATCGGTTGCGGTGTAAGCGCAATTTAAGCTTGAGGGTCACAAAATGCGCCGGAACCCTGCACAAGAAGAGGAAGCAGGTAAATTCTTGCCAGCTTCCTTATACTTTCTTCCTTTCTTGAGAGGTTGAGAGGTTCACCAAAACACTAAAGTAGAAGAATAGGTCAAGGTAAAGTCTTGCCTTCTATCCTAGATAGCTAAATTTTTCTTCCTTGTTTCTTGTTGCTTCTTGCTTCAAACCAATATCTCAGGAGCAAAATCCTGACGCTTGACAAATCTAAAAGGGCCCATTAAAGCTCCCCAGATAGCCTTGCCTGTCGTGGGGCTTATTCCTTTGTCGTAACTGAGAAATTCCTCGCCTGTGGCTTCAAATCCCAAGTCTACTTGGTAATTTTGCCCCCCGTAGGCAAAGCCGCAGCGAGTGCCCTCCGGCAAAGATGCCCGAAATCGATAGCTGTTTGAGGCTAAATTTTGCACCGCAACCGACAGGGTGCAGCCGGGAAGGAGTTGGATTTGCTCCTTCGTTAGCTTTCTAAGCAAGTCGGGGTTGCAACCGGCTCCTTTGACGGCTTCAATGTCGTTGAACATATAATACTGAGCTTCGATAAGTCCTGGCGCTATCTGTGAGTGCCTCAGTTGCACGATGCGGGGGCGGTATGGCTTGTCTAATTCCAGAATGTTGGCTTGTTCTGCAAACAGGGCAATGCTGGGTTCGGAAAATAAAGGAACGGGTAGTGGTCTTTGCCACATACGAAGGTGGACGTACCACGTCGGCTCTGCTAGCGCTTGTTCCCGGTTGTCAAATTCGCCCGCCATGTACTGGGCTAAAGCTATCAATTCAGGAGAAATTGTCATGTTTGTTGGATTATTCACGATCCTGGGTTGACAAAAAAAACTTATTGTGATATGCAAGACCATATCTAGGCTGGGCAAGTCAGAAGATTAGATTCATGAGCGATCCCAGCTAAGCTATGATTGTAAAGATACTGGGGTTTTTCCCTCCTATTGCGACATATTAATGGTTGCTGCCGATCGCGCGTAAAATATTTTTGATAAAATTTTGTCTCGCAATCCGGCGGCAACGCTTAAAAAACTGGCAATTTTTGTCAGCCCGATCGCAGAATTGACTCCCCCGACTTTACTCACGCCGCGCTGGCACGCCCGCTACGGCAAAATTATTTATCTATAAGACTCAGGTGAACAATAACCGTACTGTTTCAGATACTAAGCGAAGTTTCTATACGATTCACACTCGACCGATCAACTCAATTTACCGTCGAGTGGTGGAAGAGTTGATGGTAGAAATGCACTTGCTTTCGGCGAATGCCGATTTTCAATACGACCCGATTTATGCTTTGGGTGTAGTGACAGCTTTTGATAGATTCATGCTTGGGTACGCCCCAGAAGCAGACAGAGTTTCGATTTTTAACGCTTTGTGCAAGTCCCTAGAAGACGATCCAGAGCGCTACAAGCAAGACGCTCAGCGATTGGAAAGCTTGGCAGATAGACTTTCCGGGCAAGAGTTGCTCTCGTGGCTCGATCGCTCGACCAGCTTTGAAGATACAGCGGATTTGCAAGCGTCTTTAGGGGCGATCGCCAGCAACCCTCAATTTAAGTACAGCCGCTTGTTCGCGATCGGTTTGTTCTCGCTATTAGAAAAAGCTGACCCTAACTTGGTAAAAGACCAAGACACGCGAAACGATGCGATCGCCAAAGTCAGTGCGGCCTTGCACCTGCCAGAAGACAAAGTTAGCAAAGATTTAGATTTGTACCGCAGCAATTTGGAAAAAATGGCCCAAGCGCGAATAGTGCTTCAAGATGTCATCCAAGCGGAACGGAAAAAACGCGAAAAGCGAGAGACAAAAGTTACCGCTGGCCCTTCGGCTGAGTCTTCTGACAGCAGCAATTAATCGTTTGAAGGAAGAAGGAAGTTCGGCAACGGATTTTATAACGGATGTAACGGATATCAGGAACAAGGAAGGGAGTTTTTTATTTTTTAGCTAAAATAAAAAACTCTTAAATTTTAATTTTTTTTCTTGAATTCAGGCTTCGGCCTTGTGCCTTCAGATGTTGGTTGCTCAAAAAATAAAAATCCCGCTTTCTGAATTGAGCGGGATCGACTTAACCATAAATAGAGCTGTTGGGGTGGTACTAAGGCTGCGGCTCAAAATTAGTGGCGTTAGCTTGCAGCCAAGTGCTTAGCTGTGAAAGAACTTCGTTTCCCGAAGACTTGCCCAAAGCTGTGGGGTTTGGGGTGTCGGGCCTGTCCAAGTTGCGGGCGATCGCTGCGTTGACTTCTTTGGAAATCAAATCGTGAAGTTGCTCTTTAGCCCTAGCCCTTTGAAAGTGAGCTCCCTCTTCCGTCGTAGCGTACAGAGGTGGCAGCCTATTTAAAGCATAAGCTGCAATATCTCCCACATCCAGACTTAGGTCGCTCGTCGCCTCAATTTCCGCTACCCTAGCGATCGCATCGCTGAGCACCAACTCTTCCATCACGTTGATGAACTGTTTGCGTGGCAGAACCACAACTTCGCCAGTCAACAAAGAGCCCATCAGACGATCGAGAGCCATGTACTCTTCGATCGACAATTCCGAAGCCGTATTGCAGATCCGTCCCACCTCAGCTTCCATAGACGGCGTTAAATAGCCATCCTGCAAAGCCTGTTCAACAATTTTTTCAATACTCATATATGCGTCCCCGCTCAACGGCATCATCAATAAAGTTTTGTGAAGACGCGATTGTTAGCGTCTTGAGATTCAAGTTTTGAGAGTTGAGTTGAGAAATTTTATATAAATCCTAACTCAATACTGATAACCCATCACAGTTATCTGCACACCCCAGCCACAAACTTACCCCATAATTGACTGCTTTATCCGTCAAAACCTGTAAAAACTCCTACTCAACTCCCTGAAGCCGCCAAGGTACAGGATCGACGGACTGCCCGTGCACGTAAAGTCCCCAGTGCAGGTGAGGGCCTGTCGAAGCCCCCGTTGACCCCAGAGTACCAATTACTTGACCGGCTTTCACGAAATCGCCTTCCTGGACATCAATCCGGCTGAGGTGCATCAAAATGCTTGCTAGCCCTTGACCGTGGTCGATACCAACGACGTTCCCGTGGATTTTGAACCCTTGGGATTCGCGTCCCACTAGAGATACCCGACCTGCTGCTGGTGCAACTACAGGAGAACCGTAAGCACCCGCGTAATCAACGCCGCGGTGGTAGTAGTCTTGAGCAAATACCCCATTATAGTATCGCCGAACTCCGTAAATAGTGGTAATTTCGCCGGAGTTGGGGCGCAACAATTTGCCGTCCCAAAATTTTTCGGGTGTCACGAGTGCTTTAAATGCGTCTACGCGATCGAACTCCGCGTCTGTACCTTCGCTGTCTTTCCCAGGCGGTAGCCAGATGGATTGGGTGGGAAAATTGCGATCGCGCACTTGCACGCTCAACTTCTGCACTTGTCCGTCACCTGCGACTTGAAGAAGGCGGGCACCGGGTTTCTCTAGCGGCGTCGTCGGTAGCAGGGCCCGAAAGCGACCGTTGCCGATGGGAAACGCGGGGTAGTTTTTTTGCTGTAGAGAAACTTGTGGAGTTTCCCCGCCGTTACCGTCAACCTGAATCATTACTGACAGCGTATCTCCCAGTTGGGGATTTGTCGGCGTCACAACTACCTGCAAAGCTTGCACGGGCAGGGCAAAACTTAGAATACCAGCAACAATTCCCCCGATCGAAGTGGCGGTTAGCTTGTTTACTTTCAACTGCTGCCACCGCAAAATCAGACCCGTAACTATTTCCGCACTTAGCCCGCCGTTGCCTCGACTCACAGTCATTCTCATCACTAGGTGTCCTTAACCTTTGTCTCGCTGATATATTTTTAATATCTAGACTAACTATACCAATCCGCAATGATTCGAGAGAAACAGCCGTAGGTAAAAAGCTTGGTAACAGATTGGGAGATGAGAGACTAAAGTGAACAAACCTGACGGTCTACTGAGTACAGTTAGACCGCAGGCTTCTTTTTCCTTTTTTTTCTCATGCTTTTTATAGTGAGGTAGTTCCACCCCCACTTGCTAATATATTATCAGAGTATTTCCCGATCATCTTGGGGTATAAAAGAATAATTGTCGCTTTGGGTACCTACACCCAACGAGCCTTTCATCACGCGGGCGTAATTCCCAACGGGGTACGGGGCGCAGCGCTCAGATTAATCCCCTCTAAATATACGCCCGGGACTTCCCGGCTGGTAGTTAAATAAATACTTAAGAACACTCAAAAATTGGGCGAGACGATCGTACTTTCGCACAAATCCCGTTGCCTTCCTCAATTCCAAGATTTACCATACTTCGGACAGTTTCATTGCCCACGCATAGGTAGCTAGAAACCCGGTTTCTACGAGTTTTGCGACGAGTCACGATAAATCTAAGAAGAAACCGGGTTTCTGAGGTCTGCGTGCGTCCGCCCCCGCTGGCGTTTTTATGTCGTAGCATCAAAGCCTTGATTTTCACTTTTGGCTGATAGTGTGCTTCGTAAGCGTTGCTTGCAGCTATTGGATCACCCTGAAACCCTTATTTTCAGGTGCTCAAAAAATGTCCGAAGTGTTGCTGCTGTTAAATCAATTCTTTCTTGACCGTTTACTTTCCTAGAACATTCCTAAAACTCCCTAGTTATTGTAGCCTATTTTTGAGAAAGTAGTATTAATTTCCAATTTTTAAACCTCCACTCTCAAATGAATGGTATGAGATAAAAATTGAGAATGGCTATAATCTATCACCTAGAATTATAGGGATTCAAAGGCAGCGGTGAAACCATCTAATGTCAAGCATTCTTCCATAAATTCCTCTACATCGTTGACATTCTCAAGCTGATATTCCATGATGCGTTGACCGTCGCCTTTCATCTTTTTGGAAGAAAGAGGCGTGGCCGGATATTTGGCAGCAATGGCTTTGAAAGCTTTGGAATGGATATCCCAGCTTTCAGCAGAACATTTTATGGTTAAACGCCACATAATTAAATTACTCCTTGGGTTTGGTTTACTAAGAGTCTGACACGAGTAAAACTTAGAGCGAGAGTGCCGAAAAATCAAGGGATTCTGTTGTTTGGAAAAAAGTTAAAAGCCGAGCCACTATGTGAGCAACACCACCCTTAACATTAGACTCAACATTCAAAGGCATCACCGGATCATGGAGTGATAAGCGTAACAGAAACCAGCCGGATTCGCTAGCTGACGTGCAGGAAATTCGCAGGCCTTCGTAGTTATTGGGAACTATTTTCCAGTCAGGTTGCGTTGAGACAAATTGTTGCAGTTGCTCAATAACGCTCTCGCCGTGAGCCTTGAAATCATCTACACCAAGTTTTATCCGAAATTCTGCACTTTCTTCTGGCTCTTTTAAATTCGCAATTAAATCTGGCAAAGATTGGTTTGCTAGCCTTGACTTGGCCAATTCAATCAATAATTTGCTAACCAAATAAGCGCCATCATCCAAAAAGTAATTTTCTTTCAAAGCTCCATGTCCAGATGTTTCAATCGCCAGCCATGATTCCTGGCCGGCTTCATTGAGGCGGATCGACTCGTCAATCACATTTTTGTAGCCGCGTTTAAAGCGATGGTGAATCCCTTTTAAATCTTGTTCGATGAATTGTGTCAAGCCATCGGAGGTGATAGAATCGGTGACAATGGTAGAGCCTGGGTGTTCTTGTAATACGATCGCAGAAATCAAGGCAATTAAGCGATTGCGATTGAGTTCCTTGCCAACTTGATCGACTGCCGCACTGCGATCGACATCGGTATCAAAAATAATCCCAAAATCGGCTTGATTTTCAATTACCGCTTGACAAATCGACTGCATTGCCTGTTTATCTTCGGGATTTGGCACATGATTGGGGAAAGTACCATCGGGTTCTAAAAACTGACTGCCCGTGGTGTCTGCACCTAAAGGTTTTAAGACTTTATCAACATAAAAACCGCCAGCACCATTGCCCGCATCCACAACAATTTTTAATCCTGTTAGTGGTTGCTCAAAATTATCTGGATGATTGACGGCTTCCCGGATATTTTTGACAAATTGGTTAGCATAAACAGAGATGAAATCATGCTTTGTAATGTTACCGGGCGATGCGGCTGGCTGGAAGCTATTGCTTTGGGCTAGTGTTAAGATATCTGTAATATCCTGTTTTTGTAACCCACCTTTGGCGGTGAAAAACTTTAAGCCGTTTCGATTAAATGGCAAATGGCTAGCAGTGAGCATAATCGCGCCGTCGCAATCAAAACCAGGGGTAATGGTACTCATAAACATGGCGGGGGTTGAGGCCATTTCAAAGTCGTACACGGTTGCACCAACTGAGGCGATTCCCTCCATGACTGCTTGCATTAAGGTAGGCCCTGATAGGCGACTGTCACGCCCGATCGCGATCGTTAATTCTGCCGCAGGTTTATTGACTTTTTGCACCAGCCAACTGACAAATGATTTACCTAAGATTGTCGCAATTTCGGGGGTGAGGTTGACTTTTTCATTGGGAACGCCTTCGAGGGCGATACCGCGAATGTCTGAGCCATTTTGAAGTTTTGTCCAGTTGAAGTTTTGCATAATAATTGATGGTAAGTAAAAAGATCGGAGTCGGTGGTTGAAACCGATTATACAAACTTTCCTCTGCAGCCCGTTCGACTGAGCGCTAGCCGAACGGCTTTCGCGGACTAATAAATAAACAGGGGAGAATTTTGGGATTTGGTATTATATCATGTCCGGTCGATTACCCCTAATACGGTAGGGGCGGGTTCACGAAAAATATCTGCCAATAATTGACAATCTCAAAAACCCGCCCTTTTAATCGCGGTCACTCGATCGGACATGAAATTATTAGTCATTAGGGTGACAGAGTTTTTCAATTCAATCAGCTAATCGGCATTTAAGTTGTATTTAAAGAAACAATCCCAGTCTTGTGGGTGGGATTTGAGCAACGCCCCAACTATCCAATTGAAATGTGGAACAGCTTACGGGAAATTTCTGACTAATCACCGCTGAGATTAAGCTGTGATTCCTTAGCGGGGTTCAACGCTGTAAATTGCCTGCAAGCGGAACTCACCATGAGCGGGAACTTCCACAATATCTGTAGCTGCATTGGTCGTTTCTACGCAGAGTAAACGCTGATAATCTGCATCATCAAGGTCGGCCATATTTGCAGAAATTGTCACCCAGGGATTCCACACTACGACGGATTTACTACCCGATGATTTAATGCGAATCCGGCGATTGAGGGCGCTATCGTCAATGACTAATTCATTGGTGACATCGAGATAAATGCGATCGACTTCACCTGCTACTACCACTGCACCCACTTGAGTTTTTTCCACACCACCATCCGCTTTATCAAGATACTGGCTATTTTCTAAGCCTAAAACCTGCACGCGGTTGATATCGCCGACTTGGAAATAGGTGTGCAAAGCTTGGGTGAGGGGAAATGCTTTGTCGCCTAGATTGCGGGTGATTAATTCTACAGTGAGGGTGGTGCCGATCGTAATTACGATCGCCAGTTCAAAGGCTTGGGGCCAAATTGCTCTAGTTTCATCGGTATCCTTGAGCCCTAGAGTGACTTTGGTTGCGCCGTCTGGGGTTGTGGCGGTTTCTAGCACATTCCAGAGGCGATTCCGCACAAACCCATGACTCGGACGCCCCAAGGCTTCGGGATCTGGGCCAAACCAGGGCCAACAGATGGGTATACCGCCTTTGATGGCTTTCCCTTCTGCGTAGTAGGCTTTTTCGCTGACGAACATCAAGTCTGTGGTTTCGGTGGCTGGTTGAAAAGATAGCACTTGACCGGAATACACAGAAATTAAGGCTTTGGCTTGACCGTTGTCGATGTGAATCATGGGGAAACCACCGTTTCCGGTGGCGAAGGTGAGGTGTCCGGCTATGCCGTAGTCTGTGTTTAATTGGTCAATACTCATCAGAAATATGGGTTTGAAACCCCGTCCTTTTAGGACGGCTTTACATTGGATGGGGGGGGAGGAATTCTCCCCCGATGAATGCTTGTTACCGCCTTGGATATACTAACGACGTTCGACGTTTTGTATTCGCCTTTAACCCGGACAGTTACGGATCGAGTGCTTTCTACCTGTACGCATAACAAGTGGCGGTAAGCCCGTGTGTGTATATCCCTTCGCCACTGATATCCCTTGAGGTTACAGACTAGGGAGGCATCCAGTAACATCGTTCGGTGTACCACCACCAGATAATTCAGTTTGTCTCAAAGACGCAGGCTAGACACTGTTTTAGTCTCAAATTAAGAAGGTGGTGAGTCTTCCTCTTTCAAGCCCCATGCCTTTAGGCTGGGGTTAGTGACGCTTTTGGCTTGGTGAATTGCTTTACAATTATCCGATATTATGGTTGCTAAATTGGTTAGATTGTTGGGTTGGAGGGGGGAAGGTGCGATCGACACAACGATGCCGTCAGAGAAACCGATGGCGAGTCCCAACACATCGCGAGGGATGTGCGATCGAACCCACCGACACACCTTGCTGAGTTCCCTGTAAGCAAGCTAATGCAGCAGTTCATCAAAAGACGGTGCAGCCGCAAAACTCCGCATCTCTTCGAGGGTGATTTCAGGTGACAATTGCCACAAATGCGCCTAAAACAAGCCAAAGAGCACTATCCGACTGACTGCATCCGCTAGCGTTCGCATCGAATCACGTCACGGCGATGGGAACGTGCCTTGTACAGGAGCCGATCGCAGAATCAAAAAAGCCTTTATTGAGCGACTGGTTTACAGAAACACTAAAAAAGTTATTCCTAGTGGATTTGTGTAAAACCGACGATCGCAAATCTGCTTAATTACCAAGCGCGAGCGTATTGAACTGGAGCAGGCACGGATTGACGTAGTTGCTTCGCAGCCCGCATCGGCCAATAAGGATCGCGCAGCATTTCTCTGGCAAGTAATACCATATCTGCTTGACCTGTACGGATGATGTGGTCAGCCTGGGCGGGTGCAGTAATCATACCAACGGCTCCGGTGGCGATGTTCGCTGAGCGTCGAATGCGATCGGCAAAAATAGTTTGATAACCTGCACCCGTGGGAATCTTTTCACCCGGTACAATTGCGCCTGATGAACAATCGATTAAATCAACACCCAGTGACTTTAATTTATCGCTGAGTGCAATACTTTGTTCAATGTCCCAACCATTTGGAACCCAATCGGTTGCAGAGATGCGAACCCAAAGCGGTGTTCGATCGGGCAAAACATTTCGCACCGCTTGTACAACTTCACATAGGAACCGGATGCGATGCTCAAAACTGCCACCATAGTCATCAGTCCGTTGATTGGTCAAGGGAGACATAAATTCATGCAGTAGGTAGCCGTGAGCCGCATGAATCTCTATTACGTCAAATCCGGCTGCGAGAGCGCGTTGGGCTGCGTTGACAAAGGATGTCGTCAACTTTTGAATGTCTTCGATACTCAGAGCAATGGGGGCGGGGCTATCGGGTTCAAATGGAATGGCGCTAGGGGCGATCGAAGTCCATCCTCCTTGAGATTCCGAAAGCACATCGCCGCCATCCCACGGAGGCGCTGTACTGGCTTTTCGACCTGCATGAGCAAGTTGAATTCCTGCAACCGCACCGTTGCGGTGAATTAACTCGACGATTCGCGCCAACATTTCAATGTGAGCATCGTCCCAGATTCCCAAATCTTGCGGCGTAATTCGTCCTTCAGGCTCGACTGCCGCTGCTTCAGTCATCACCAGCCCTGCCCCTCCTACGGCTCGACTGACGAGATGAACCAGATGCCAATCATTCGCGAACCCATCAACACTGGAATATTGACACATGGGAGAAACTGCAATGCGATTTCGGAAGGTAACACCACGTTGATCCAATGGCTCAAATAAATGCGACATGGTTGTAAACCGCTGAGTTATATAGCAATCCTAAATGATTCGTGTAATTCTTGTAGGGGCTCTCCCCACGCCCGGTTGCCCCGCCTTGACTGGGGTAGGCACGGGGAGTAGGGGTAGCACTACCCCTACATATTTTTACAAATGATTCAGGATTGCTATATAAATGCACAGATGTCAAGCACAGACTTTCTTGACGCTGGGAAGTTGAGTGACCTCATTGCACCAAGTCCGCAGCTTTGAAGTTTGCGCGATCGTTGCTTCGTACTCTGGGGTCTCGGATAGGTAGGTGAAGACTGGAATTAGGTAGAAATCGCCAATGCTCAGTTCGTCACCGAGCAAATACGGGTGTCCTACAGTTAGGGACTCGATCGCCTCTAGTGCAGTCTTTACAGGTGCAACGGCAGCTTTGTCCAACCTACATCCCGAATGGACTTGTCATTTTGAGGTATCAGGAGCAACGACAAACTTACTTGTCTAAAACCTAAATCTTTATTGTTAGCAAAACCGGGGATTACTAGAAAAAAACACAAAAGTGCCTGAGTAATTATCCAGCATATTGGGTAAATCCGCAAGCAGGGCTTGAACAAATAAAAACTATTTTAACTAATCCTTTTTACCGATCGCATATCTGTGAACCTACACCATGATAAAACCGCTCAATACAAAAAAGTAATCAACACCGCTCCACCCTGCCTGAAATAAATTAAAAAAAGTAACTTGATTTTATCTCTCGGCGCTCATCTCGTTGAGGTGAAACATTACCACTAATACAGTCGCAATCCCTCGATAAACTTGCAAGAGGTTAAGCTTTTTGTGAGGAGTTGAACTCTGTGCCATGAGAAAATACCTGGGTCAAGGGTGGTCGTTGTCCTTGCTCCCCAACTACAGTCAACCCACTAAACATAGTCAACACATTAGACACTATAATATAACTTTATACTTTTTTCATAAACTTGTGCAAGAAGACTTCCGACTGATCGTTGACTTAGTTCTAGTTCTCGCTGCTGCCGCAGCAGGAGGACTCTTTGCATCGCTCTTGCGACAGCCGGTAATTCTCGGCTACCTGCTGGGAGGGATCGTAGTTGGGCCGGCCGGTTTGGGGCTGATTAAAGAATTAATTCAGGTAGACACCCTGGCTGAATTCGGGGTTGCCTTTCTGTTATTTGCCTTGGGAGTGGAATTTTCTTTCGCCGAACTCCAGAAAGTTAAAGCCATTAGTTTGGGCGGGGGGGGCTTGCAAATTGTGCTGACGATCGCCATTACTACTGCAATTTCCTTGGCTGTAGGGTGGGTAGAATCGCCCGCTCAAGGCGTGTTTTTAGGATCGATTCTGTCGCTTTCATCGACTGCAGTCGTCCTGAAATGCTTGATGGAACGCAATGAATCCGGTACTTCCCACGGTCAAGTCATGCTGGGAATATTAGTAGTTCAAGATTTGGCTTTGGGGCTAATGCTAGCAGTTTTGCCGGCACTCAATCAGCCAGCAGAAGCGATCGGCATGACGGTAGCGTGGGCCCTGCTGCGGATCGGGTTATTTGCTGTCGGTGCTGTAGTCGCCGGCATTTGGATGGTACCGCAATTGCTGCGATACCTCGCGCAAACAGAAAGCCGGGAACTGTTTTTGCTGGGAGTTGTGGTTTTGGCTTTAGGGATTGCGCTACTGACAGAATATTTGGGTTTTTCGATCGAGATGGGCGCATTTGTAGCGGGTTTAATGATTTCGGAGGTGGAATATGCCGACCAAACTCTAACTTATGTCGAGCCTTTGCGAGATATTTTTGCATCCTTATTTTTTGTCACCATCGGAATGTTAATCGACCCGATGTTTCTGTGGAACCATCTAGAAGTAATTCTGGGACTGGTATTTATAGTATTTGTCGGCAAATTCTTGATTATAACGCCGATCGTCCGACTATTTGGCTATCCGCTAAAAACAGCATTAATCGCAGGTTTGGGCTTAGCTCAAATAGGAGAATTCTCCTTTGTACTCGCTAGTGCCGGCCAAGCTATGGGGCTGGTTTCGCGCAACGTTTACCTGTTAATTTTAGGCACGACAGCAGTCACCCTCGTGCTGACTCCGTTTGTGTTGAGAAGCGTGCCACAGTTATTGAAATGGGCGGAAAATTTCGGGCCTTTGCAGCGCTATTTTGACGAAACATCTCAACCTGTGGCAATAGCTGAAACTTTGCCGGAACAAAATTATGTTGTGGTTTGCGGCTACGGGCGAGTCGGCCGAATTTTAGTCAAAATGCTGCAAAGCCGCAACTGTTCAGTTGTGGTGATCGACGAGTCAGAAAGTAGTATTCAAGACTGCAGAGTGCAAGGAATTCCTTACATTTACGGGAATGCTGCCAGCTTGCACGTATTGGAAGCCGCGCGGGTGGAACGGGCAAAAGCAATGGCGATCGCCCTTCCCGATCCTATGAGCACTCGCTTGTGTCTGAAGCGGGCTTTAGAATTAGTCCCGGATTTGGATATTGTGGTGCAGGCCAACCAAGATAAAGACATCGAACTACTTTACCAACTGGGGGCCTGGGAAGTTGTGCAGCCGGAGTTTGAGGCCAGTTTAGAACTGTCTTCCCACTTGCTGGCTGGCATGGGGCTCTCCGCAATGGCGATCGCGCGGGATGTGCAGCAAATTCGCAGCAGCCGCTATCTGGAATTGCGGCCACCGCGCGAACCTTTGGCTGTTTCGCGGGATTTGAAAGTGGCGGTTCGAGATATGAACAGCGAGTGGTACAGCTTGCCGTCAGGTTCTCCCATCGCCAGCATGACTCTGGAAGAAACTAACTTGCGGCAGTTGACAGGGGTCAGCGTAATGGCGATCGTCCGCGAAGATGGCGAGGAAATTGATTATCCTAACGGGAAGACAGCTTTGCAGTCGGGCGATCGACTTTTTGTAGTCGGAGAACCGGAAGAACTCATCAGTTTTGAGTTGCTGGCGAAAGGGGAAGTTGCAGTGCCGCAAGGCGACAGTTCTTGCCAGTGGCTGAGGCTACCAGCAAAGAGCCCTTGGGCGGGCAAAAAACTGTCAGAGGTAGATTTGCTGACCCAGTACGGGGTGCAGGTGCGGGCGATCCGCCGGGAAGGGAAATTTACTCGCTGGCCCGACGGAACTACGAATTTGCAAGAAGGCGATCGTTTGCTGCTGTGCGGCGGCTTCTACGAGCTCGGCTTGATGCAGCGGACGGCCTCACCGCCTGTGCCGCAACCTGCTTTAAAGCTGCCTTTTGTAACAGCCCAAGTCAGCGAAAAGCTGTTTAGCGATTAGGGAAGTTCGGCAACGGATTCTGTAACGGATGTAACGGATGTAACGGATGTAACGGAGGTCAGGAAGACCGAAGTTGGAAGAGGTTCGAGGGAAGAGGGAAGATTTTTCCACTCTCCCCCTCTTCCACTCTCCCCCTCTCCCACTCTCCCCCTCTCCCACTCTCCCCCTCTCCCACTCTCCCACTCTCCCCGTCTCCTTAGCCGTTGGGTTTGAGATAAGCAATTGCTGGCCGCGAGATCAGAATTTGTGTTTCTGAGGGATCGAGGACGCAAATGCAGCTATTATCCTGCCAAAAAATTCTGCCCGCTAGTAAGTCGCCGGTAAGGAGTTTGATCTCCACCTGTTTTTTGTCTTTGATGTAGCTTTGTATTAAGCGAACGCTGGGCAATCCGGTTTCAAATTCAGACATAGTTCAGAAAAATATAGTCAAATATTACCTTAAACCATATTCTTCTGTTTATACCGTTTAACCCATACTGCCGCAACTACAAGCGCGTCTACCGGATGAGGGATAAACAAGTTGGCGGCTAGTTTTCGACCGATATTCATTGAGGGATTGACATCAGCATTAATTAGATATCCCTGTGGAGTTATAAATATTATATTTGTTTATATTTCACTAGAAAGGACTATAAATTGCAGAAAGTTTTATAATACTGGGAAATGGGTAATTTGGTCAGCAAATTATCTAACCAGTTTTAACCAAAAGAGGTTTGTTTTTATGCCGATCGAGTTTGCGAAGTATCACGGACTGGGAAATGATTTTATTCTGATTGACAACCGCCACTCGTCAGAACCCGCGATCACGCCAGAACAAGCTGTGGATTTGTGCGATCGACATTTCGGGATTGGCGCAGACGGTGTGATATTTGCTCTTCCGGGTCAAAACGATACTGACTATACGATGCGGATTTTTAACTCCGACGGTTCGGAACCGGAAATGTGCGGCAATGGAATTCGCTGTTTGGCTAAGTTTATCGCCGATTTGGAAGGGTCAGAAATTCACCCCCCCCAACCCCCCCTTGCTAAGGGGGGGAGTGAATCGGAAGAAATTCACCCCCCCCAACCCCCCCTTGCTAAGGGGGGGAGTGAATCGGAAGAAATTGACCCCTCCCTTGCTAAGGGGGGGAGTGAATCGAAAGAAATTGACCCCCCCCAACCCCCCCTTGCTAAGGGGGGGAGTGAATCGAAAGAAATTGACCCCTCCCTTGCTAAGGGGGGGAGTGAATCTAAGACTGAGTACCGGATTCACACAGGTGCGGGCGTTATTATCACCGAATTGCGATCGGACGGTCAGGTTAAGGTGGATATGGGGGTTCCCCGGCTACTGGCTGCGGAAATTCCGACAACTTTGGCTGCATCGGATGCCAAAGTTATTGATGTGCCGATCGAAGTTGCTGATAAATCTTGGTCTGTTACCTGCGTCAGCATGGGTAATCCTCACTGCATTACTTTTGTAGAGGATGTTTCGGCTGTTGCTTTAGAAACTGTCGGGCCTCAATTCGAGCACAACAAAGCCTTCCCGCAGCGTACCAATACGGAATTTATTCAAGTGGTACGTTCAGACTACGTAAAAATGCGGGTGTGGGAAAGAGGCGCGGGTGTTACTCTAGCTTGTGGGACTGGTGCTTGTGCTGCTGTGGTAGCTGGGGTGTTGGTAGGAAAGTGCGATCGGGCAACTGCTGTTGAGCTCCCCGGCGGCGTTTTGGAAATCGAATGGGCAGAAGTTTCTGGGCGGATTTACATGACCGGGCCGGCACAGCGAGTATTTACTGGTTGTATTAGTCATTAGTCATTAGTCATTAGTTATTAGTCATTAGTTATTAGTCATCAGTCATTAGTCAGAAGGGATTTTTTGTTTAATTAACAAGCAATAAAAATTATTGAATTCAAAATTTTTATTGCATTCTGACCAATGCCTTCCGCATTCGCAAATCATATCATGTCCGGTTGAGCGACCGCGATTTTTGTAGGGGCGGGTTCACCAACAATACCTGCCAATAATTGACAATCTCAAAAACCCGCCCCGACGGGGATATTATGGTTAATTGATCGGACATGATATCATTGGCTGCGGACTGAAGACTGAAGACTAATAACTAAGCCTGAAATCTAAAATCTAAAATCTAAAATCTAAAATCTAAAATTAAGTAGGTGGGCTTGCATGGCTGGAGGTATTTATCTGATTCAGGACGACGACAGGCTGGTAGAAATGATGGAACAGCCCTACGACTCGGAAGACCAGTTACAAGAGTTGCTAGTAACTTATCCTAATTTGATCGCGGGAGACCAAATCGATCGGGCGACGGCGCGGAGATGGCTGTTAATTTCGCGGGAAGCTGCACCCAGCGATGAGGAAACAGCGGTGCAGTGGTCGCTGGATCATTTGTTTCTCGACCAAAATGCAGTTCCTACTTTGGTGGATGTCAGGCGAACTCCTAATGCCGAACTGCGGCAAAAAGTTTTGGGTCAGTCGATCGACTATGCTGCTAATGCGTTGGTTTACTGGCCTGTCGATTCAATTATTGCTCTGTTTGAAGCTAATTGTCGCGATCGGGGTCGCGATCCTGAACAGATTTTTGAAGAGTTTCTCGGTGCGGATGCTAATGAAGACAGATTTTGGCAGAAGGTTAAAACTAATTTGCAAGCGGGTAAAGTTCGCTTAGTGTTTGTAGCTGACGAGATTTCCGCTGAAATGCGCCGAGTTGTGGAATTTCTCAACGAACAAATGGACCCGGTTGAAGTTTTGGCCCTGGAAATTAAGCAGTATGTAAGTGAAGACGGTTTGAAAACGCTGGTTCCCAGAGTGATCGGTCAGACAGCGGAAGCACAGCAGAAAAAATCCAGCGCAACGCGCGAAAGAAGGCGCTGGGATGAATCTTCATTTTTTGCGGAAATCAAAGCTAGACGAGGCGCGGACGAGGCGCAAATGGCAAGAGCAATTTACGTTTGGGCGAAAAGTCAAGAACCTGAAGTTCAAATCCATTGGGGAACGGGGGATGCCTACGGCGGTTTCGCGGCTCAATTGCCTCAAAGGGGAAGAAAACCCTATCAGTTATTCACTGTAGATATTGCTGGCAGAATGGAGATTTCTGCTGACAATTACGGTTCCCAGCCGCCGTTTAATGCGGAACACAATTGGCTGGAATTGAGAAGTAAACTGAGTTCGATCGGTCTGTCGCTACCTATAGAACCGGGCGAGAGAAGGTCGCCGAGTCTGGCTTTGTTTACTTTGCAAGACGAATCTGCACTGAAGCAAGTTATGGAAACTTTTGATTGGGTGATTGAGCAAATTCAAACGTTATAGTTACACTCAGAGATGATAGAAACGGAGGACACGGCAGTGCCGTTTCCCTACCCCCATTAATTGTAGGAAAACGGTACTGCCCATTAGTGTAAACTTAACGTAAAACCGATAGTCCGGCAAGGGTTGAAACCCCTGCCTCAAAGCGAAAGTCCTCTCAAAGAGGACTAATGAGTTTTTCAGTCCTCTTTGAGAGGACTTTCGCTATTAGACAGGGAATTCATTCCCTGGCGGAGTGCTGGGTGGGCGGGATGACTGGCGCACAAAAAGCTTAAGTTGACACTTATGAGCCCTGCCGTGTCCTGATTGTGGGTAATATTAATTCCGAGGCTACCGGATTTGATATAACGCACCCTACCCTATGTGCTGGGTAGTATGTATATGCCCGGTTCAGTGTCTGGCCCAGGCAGAATTTCACGGCTGCTTTTAACACCTCTACTTTCGCACAGATTTGCAAACGATTCTAAACCTTCTAATCTTGCTGAAAGTTCACTCAACCCATCCAAATATTCAGCTACGGCAATTTGGCGATGTGTCCATGCTCGATCAAATTTAGCAGAACTATAGGACATTTCAAACTCTACATCAACATAATTTTTTTTGCCTCGGATTTGGTCAGGAGATAAAGTGCGATCGCTTGGTGATATTTCCGTAATTCGTTCTACTCGTTCTGAGGTAATATGGTTCTTAAACCGAGAATTAGTAAAGCGATAAGCAGTAGATAGATAAGTGTTTTCATCATTGATTAGTGCCTTCCCCCATCTTTCGGCGACTTGTTTAAATTGGGGGATTTGTAACGCCAGTAATTCTTTAGCTTCTTGATGTTTCCCTATTTCTAAGAGAAGATTGGCTTCTGTTGCTACGGCTACAGCCCAACCTTGAATAGAAACATCAGCATTAAGCATAATTTCAGCATCTAATTCTGGGGTAGCTTGCATTGCTTGATTACTGAGAAATAATCCCACACGGGAAGCTGTTTTAATGGCCGATCTCGGTGATTCATCAGGAAAACGAGAGCGCTCGTCAAGTTCAGCTTTTAAAGCTGCAATTTCTTTAATTAGCATGGCTTGATGAAGATGGGAAATAGCTTTAGCAAGGCTTTTTTGCTTTTGGCGGCTGTCTTCTACCAATAAATACAGATATGCCAATTGTTCAGAGATAATATATAAGCGATTATCAACCCGATTTAACCTATATTCAACTCGATTAAATCCTTCTTCCATGCGATTATCAATCCGATTTAAACCCGATTCAACACGGTTAAAGCCTTCTTCCATTGACTGTTGAATGTGACCTAAAGTTTTTTGTACTTGGTGCAGTTTGTAGCCCATATAGGCAAAGCCAGCAATACTGACACCAAGGTTTAAAACACTTGCGCCCGCAGCAATTTGACTTAGCCCCATCACTGAGGATAAGGTTTTTTCAATACCGATTAATTTACTCTCGACACCTATTAATTTATGATAGCTAAGCCCATGACCAATAACATCAATTCCTGCCACAATGGGAGAAAAGGGAACAGTCATCAGTTTGCTAGTCAGTCCGGGAGTTTCGGCTAAATGGCGGACAATTTGACCACCATTTACAGTTCCCGCAGCCCATCTAATAACGCTTCCATAGCGTTGCATTGAACCATTAAGTAAACCTTTGATAATTTCGGGATTGTTAACTAAGAGAGTGGTATCAATTAACATTTTAATTGCTCCTATTTAGCGATTGTAAACTTCAAGCTTTTCGTAGGCTTCCATTTGGAATCTATCAGACACTTTAACCTCAACTGCTAAACCAGCTAAGTTACGAAACGCATCATGTCTATCAAGTTGATTGACTTTAGGCTTAAATCCTTCGTCATCTTGCTTCAGTTTAATCTCAACTAAGTAAATATCATATTCTGATTCTGCTCCTTTGGCGACTGAATACTTATTGATATCAGGTTTTTGCAGAGAAAGTTCAGTGTCAGATCCTAGCCATAAATATCTAGTAATTTGGTAAAGTTGTTCTCCCTCACTAACATCAATATGCTTTTTGTCTTTTAGCGATTCAAGGAACTCTGCTTGTGAGGCAGAAATAACTAAAACTAAAACTAAAGATTGTTTAGCATTTTCCTGCACTACAGCATTTTTATCTGGCGGAGGTGGAGGATTAATAACAAATTCTCCAGGTTTTCTATCAGTTGGCGGTTGTGGTTCCTCTTGTTGCTTCTTGAGACAAAGTGCTCCTACTATCAAGAAAAAAAATACTACTAAAGGGTCCATTTTTCAACTCCTAAATTTCATTATGTTTAAAACTTGCTTCACTGACGAATAATCTCTTGTAGCTTTTGATAAACTCCTGTTGCATGATCTTTTTTAACTTCAAAGTCACGCCAGAACTGTTTTTCTTGCTCAAAATTGCCCTCAATAATACTTGATTGTTGCTGCAAAGCGCGTTCAGCTAGATTGGTAATCTCATCAACGGATTCTTCAAAGTTACTGCTAACATCATCTAACCGTTTGGAAATCCACTCAAACAAAATATCCCACAAACGTTTTTTCCCTTTCTCAATTCCACTTGACCATTGTTTTGCCATTAAGTCGGGAGAAGGAAGGAAAAGTTCAACATACTCGATATCTTCATAAATATTCCGAGTTACAGCTTCTTGGTATTCACGGGTTACAGGTCGTGTTTTTGTGCTAGAGAAACAAGAGCCATCCCTATAGCTTTCATATTCTGTTTTTCTGCGAGTTTCATTTACTTCTTCCTTACCAACTTCTTCTTTTTCTGTGGTTCGCTTTTTTTCTATAGCTTCTGGAAGTTCAAAAAACTTCTCAGGTAAAGTTGGCAAGTTTTGAGCTAACTTTTTGCGTAAATTACTGATGGCTGCTTGTTCAATATTAATCGAAGAAAAAACTTCCTCTGACAAACAAACTTTTAGTTTCTTAACTAGCTCATTAGATGGCTTCTCAACTAATGATTGTAAAGCTTGTTCAATTTTTTGAGCTTTTCCTTGCAATAAAAACTCTGCTCTTTTGGATATAGCTTTTCTCATGCTGTGATATAGCAACAGAGTATAGCGTTCATCATGTTCAATTTCTTTTGTTCCATGATTATCATCAGCCCGTACACGCTTAACTAAGTATTCTGACTTAGGAGAAAACTTACTGAGTCTTCGACTAACATTATCATAGGCTTTAGAAATATCCTCAGCTAATGAAGGTAATGTGATTTCCCCTAGTTTATCTCTGAGTTCAAAAGCTCCTTGATTATTTTTAAACGCATCGCGAACTGGAACAATTAGAGATGTGGTTAAATCTCCTTCTACCTCATTGACAGCACCAAATAGCCGAGAAAAGCTATCATCAAACCCTTTTATGTTAGCAATTTTTTTAGCCTCAATATGATCTTCAGGAGCTATTTTTAAGAGTTCTATTATTGCCTTAATATCGCCATGAAATTCTTTTTTACAAATTTTGATATTTTTATGAAATTCTTGACGAATTTTAGCAATGTTATCTCTTTCTTGTTTAACCTGTTCTTTATTGTTAATTTTTCGGGTTTGAATCAAAATATCAAGAGATTGTGCCAAAGCATTGTAATTGTCGAATACTTCCAACAATGCAGGAAGTATTACCAATTCAGCAAATGATTCTTGAACCCGCACACGGAAACGATCCCAAAGTTCTCTACCTCCACTCCATTCTAAAGAATAGTGGAGAATTTGCCGCATGGTTTCATCATCAATAATCTCATTCTCGTCTATCCGGTCTTCAAGATCGCGGAACCAATTCTTTAAATCTCGATTCTCTTTAGTATTTGATTTAATAACTCCTGCACAGTCTTGAAACATAGCCTTAAGGAGTTTTAAGCGTATCTCCTGACTCATCAATGACGGTTGGTTAAAAGCTCCTGAACCCCAAGCACACTGAGCATAATATAAAAGACGAGCATTAAAAGGCAGAACATCAGGGAGTTCTGGAAGCGATAAGACCTCTTTAATTTCTTCTCTTAACTTATCAATCCGCTCTGATAGAGGTAAATCATCTGCTCCTCGGTTATCGACCCGATTTAAGATAAAAATCATCGAATCTGTGCGACCTTGTAGATATTCGACAACTTTCTTTAATTCTTCTAATAAGCGTTTTCTGTGTTCATCATCTACCTGCATATAGTCTAAAGCCACTAAACTAAAAGCTTTATTAACTTGCTTTTGGATAGTTGCTAAGTTAGCCCGGTCTTGAACTGATTTTAATCCCGGTAAATCAATCAATTCAACTCCGATTCCGTTGGGTAAACCCAGTAAAGAAGCATCACAAGCAGGTAAAAGAGGAACATGAGCTGTTATTTGTGGCGCAACATACTCACGCTTTTTCCGCGCCGCGTGATAGGAGTGCATCACGGTGCGAATTCGCTGGTATAAATCCTCATCGCTTAATCCCGTCCATTCACCAGCATCCCAAGCAGCATCTTCCGTTTCTGCAATCATTAATCTCTGTTCTTGAGAATGTTTGATGGTTAATACACCCCCACTCATTTCTCCGGCTTCAATCGGTGCGATTTTTCGACCAATCAGCGCGTTAACAATCGTTGACTTTCCAGAGGAAGTTGTGCCCAGAGTAGCAATCCGAAAACTAGGATTTTCTAGGCGTTGGACGGCTTCTTGATAAACAGTTAAAAAATCCTGTAGGCAAGATTGAATCCCCGGATCAGCAAAAACATCCGGGGACGAGTTGACTAAGCTAGAGACTGAGTTGCCTAATTCTTGTAAAAGGTTGCGCGTGTTGTTTAACTTAGATTCAATTACAGGCATGGCAAAAATGCTTCCTTAATGATCTTTGTTAAGTATAACTAAGGAGACACGGCATCGCACCTCGTACATCCACGGATGTTTTAAACCTTGCCACAAAATAAAGAGTCACTCTTAAATCAACTTGTAGAGTGCCTCGGAGATTGATTATTTCGATTTATAACAGGTTTATTCTGCTCTGGGGCATCCTACGCACCTTGCTGTCCCGCACCTTGCGTTATATTTTTCGGGCGGGCGGGACACCCCACAATAATTCCATCAAACTTGACTGTACAATTTATATGCGCCTGAGCTTGTTAATCTCATTATTATGTTTAGGGGATAATGGGTGTCACCATCAACATAATAATGAGTTGATGCAGAGTGAGCGGCCGATCGCCAATTACCAATAACCAATGACTATTGATAGCGAATGTTTGCTTGTTTTAAGCGCCGCAATGCTTCTCCCAGTCGATCGCAATCTGCAATTAAACTAATTCTCACATATCCTTCGCCGCCCGGCCCAAAAGCATTGCCAGGAGTCACCACAACACCCGTTTGCTGCAAAACATTCAGGGCAAAATCAGTAGAACTCATGCCCGGAGTGCAGGGAACCCAAAGATACATTGCAGCCAGAGGTTTAGGAATATTCCACCCTAATTCTGCCAATCCTTCCACCATGAAATCCCGGCGAGTCCTGTAACGATTCTGCACTTCGTGCAAGTAACTATCCGGCAATTGCAGTGCTGTTTCTGCTGCTGTTTGCAATGCGGAAAATATACCGTAATCTAGGTTGGTTTTTAATGTCCGCAAACCTTGAATAATTTTGCTATTTCCTACTACAAAACCGACTCGCCAGCCGGCCATATTGTAGGTTTTGGACATAGTATGAAATTCGACACCGATTTCTTTACCGCCGGGAATTTCTAATAAACTTGTCGGTTGATAGCCGTCAAAGGCTAATTCCGCATAACACAAGTCGTGAACCAGCAAGATTTGATGTTTGTGTGCGAAAGCCACAATATCTTTGTAAAATTCGCGGGGTGCTGTTGCTCCAGTCGGATTGCTGGGATAATTGAAATAGAGTATTTTGGCTTGTTCGGCTACGCTGTCGGGAATGTCGGCTAAGTCAATTACCCAGTCATTTTCTGGTTTGAGAATGATGTTGTGAACTTTTGCACCGGCGATGATTGGGCCGCGAAATAATACGGGATAAGCAGGACTTGGTACTAATATTAAGTCCCCTGGATTGATATAGGCGATCGCAAAATGTGCTAAACCTTCTTTAGAACCCAACAAAGGCAATGCTTCGCTTTCTGGATCGAGTTCAACGTTGTAGCGGCGGCTGTACCATTTAGTAATAGTACGGCGGAAACTGGCAGTTCCTTCAAAGGGTGGATAGCCGTGATTGGCAGAATTTTGGATGGCTGCGACAGCCGCTTCTACTACTGGTTGAGGAGTGGCACCGTCGGGGTTTCCCATTCCTAAGTCTATTAAATCGAGTCCTTGTTCGCGGGCGCGGGCTTTGAGTTCATCGAGACGGGCAAATACGTAGGGCGGTAGTTTTTGCAACCTGTCAGCAGGGGTAATCCAATCCAAGGTCATTTATTTTTTGTCAGTTGTCAGTTTTCCTGGTTTGTAGTAAGGACTTTCGTCCTTGCTAGCACAGCCTTTTCAGGACTTTAGTCCTTACTACAAACTGTTTTAATTCTTAATCTTTAATTCTCCCACAGGTGCGGTGGTAGAAACCATCGCTGCCATTAATTGTTGGGGAACAACTTTAAAAGGCAGTCGGTGGATGTCGGAATTCGGATTGCAGGCGATATCGGCGGCGCGCTGCAATTCTGTGATGGTAATGTCTCCGAGTCCTAGGTTGTCTAAAGTTTGGGGCAATCCAATTTCGGCGTAGAATTTTAGCAGTTGCTGTCTGGCGCTAGCGGCGAGTTGATTGTTTTGCAGCATTTCTTCTAGTCGCAGTTGTACTAAAATGCCGTAGGCGACTTTTTCGCCGTGCAATGTGCCGTGACTTGCTAATAGATGAGTTAGGCCGTTGTGGACGGCGTGGGCGGCGACGGTGCGACATTGGGCGCCGCCAATTCCGCCGATTACTCCTGCTAGCAATACGGCTGCATCTGTGACTTCTTGCCAGGTTTCGCTACCGGGTTCTTTGAGGGCGGCGGCTGATTTTTGGAATAAAATATCGCGCAGTATTCTAGCTTGTTGGACGGCGGAAATTATCAGGGTTTGTTCGGAGTGTCCGCTGCTGACTGATGCTTCGTACCATTTGGCGATCGCATCTCCAACTCCTGCTACTAATGTCCGCTGCGGTGCGGTTTGAATTAAGCCGTAGTCGAGTATTAATAAGTCGGGACATCGGGCTAATGTGACATCGTATTGGAATGCACCTTGTTCTGAATAAATGTTAGAAAGGGCTGTCCAAGCGGCACAGGTGGCGGCTGATGTCGGTATTGTGACGATCGGGATTTTGCACTGATGGGCGACGAGTTTTGCTGCGTCTAAGGCTTTGCCGCCGCCGACACCGATGATGAAGTCGGCTTGATGGGTTTGGGCTGCCTCGCGGAGGGTTTCGAGGCTGGTTTCGCTGCAATCCTTGCCGTATGCTGTTTCGGCCGATTTTAACTGCTGCTGTTCGAGGATTGGTTGCAGGTACGGTTGGGCGGCGGCGAGGGAGTTGCTGCCGCCGACGATTAGCGGCCGCTTTCCGAAACGGGCGATCGCATCTCCGGCTTGTGCTAAGGCCGATCGACCCCGCAATACACAGGCTGGAGCAATTGTCAAGGAATAAATTGCAGTTGGGGTGGCGGTTTTAGTGCTTTGGGTTTGAGTCATCGAACCACTGGATAAGTGACGAGAAGGTTGACGCTTTGCAGGATTGCTGGATTTTCTAGGATAACTCTAACCCATGTTGGGCGATCGGGTAAGTTTTGTAAAGTTTTTATTAAGTATTGTGCGGGGTTGGGGGATGGGAGGGCGGAGTTGAGGGGAGTTGGAGAGTTGAGGGCGATCGAATTATGATTAAAATTGAGGCTTAACGTACAACTCCCAGACTTGTTTCACTGCTGCTGCATCTGGTTGAGAAATTTGCCGGGTTTTCGCTAGCAACAAAAACTTTTCCCGACAATCTAATCTAGACAAACGTACTGTAGTCATCATAAAGTCCTTCGTCTTCGGGTACGTAGCCTTTCAAAAAAGCGTCGTGGCTGCGAGTGTAACATTTCTCAATTAAATACTCCTCGCCATCGAGTACCGAAAACTCCGTTAATTCAGGATATGTCAAAAAATCTTCGGCTGTAGCAGGTATAAATGGTGCTAGTATTTTATGGCGTTCTGCTATTGGCAGGCTAGCAATTTCTCTAAGTGATAGCTTGAGACTATGTTCGGTTGTTGACGAAATATTAGACTCAGAACTTTCGCTAGGTAAGTGCTTTTTCTGTTCCGCTTTTTGCACGAGGAATTGTGCAAAGTCGAGCACTTCTTGTTGTTTCTCCGTTGGCAACTGTCGCAGATTCTCTAACACTGCTTGCTCAAAATTAATTGTTTCTGACATTTCAATTACCTTCCCTAAGCGTTTATCGGTTTATTTCTCACGCAGTCAAGTTTTGTAGTTCCATGTTGGCCAATCGCGCCATAATTTTCATCTTTCCCTTTTAGTTCACCCATCACACCGCCAAATCTTGATACTTTGATCTGAACTGCCACTAACCAGAGTGTGCCCATCCGGGCTAAAACTAACCGAATTAACCTGGGCTGAATGCCCTGTGAGAGTGCGAATTTGCTGTCCGGTTTTCAGATTCCAAAGCTTGATAGTGTTGTCTCCACTACCACTCGCAATAATTTGTCCATCCGGGCTGATGACCACGGAAAAAACAGACTCTGAATGCCCTGTGAGAGTGCGAATTTGCTGTCCGGTTTTCAGATTCCAAAGCTTGATAGTGTTGTCTCCACCACCACTCGCAATAATTTGTCCATCCGGGCTGATGACAACGGAAAAAACCGACTGTGAATGCCCTATGAGAGTGCGAATTTCCTGTCTGGTTTTCAAATTCCAAACCTTGATAGTATTGTCATAACTACCACTAACCAGAGTATTTCCATCCGGGCTAATAGCGACAGACCAAACCGAGTATGAATGCCCTATGAGAGTGCGAATTTCCTGCCCTTTTTTCAGATTCCACAGTTTGATAATATTGTCTTGACTGCCACTAGCAAGAGTTTCTCCGTCTGGACTAAAAGCAAGAGACCGAATTAAAAATGAGTGACCTTTTAGAGTGCTAATTTTTTGTCCATTTTCCAGATTCCACAGCTTAATTTGTTGGTCAGAACTTCCACTAGCTAAAATTGTTCCATTAGGGTTAATGGCAACGCAATAAACCGCACCTGAATGCCCTGAAAAAGTACGAATCAGTTCTCCTGCCTGGAGATTCCAAAGTTGGCTACAATTTCCACTGCTGTCACTAACAAAAGTGTTGCCATCTGGACTAATAACTACGGACGTAACAGGTGAAAAACCTACGCCATTAATAGTTTTTACACATTTGAAGGAGTGAGCTTTTCTAATGATTTGTTCTTCTCTTGGTTGTTGGCGTTGGGCTTCAGCTTTGACAGCTTTTTCTATTTGTTGTTGGGGTTTTGCTTTAGCTTTGGCAGTCTCTTGAGATTGACGTTCAGCCTCTACTTGCTCAATCAGCTTTTTCAACTCCTGTTCATATTGTTCTCGATGCCGCCGCTGAATATCCTGAAGAATATCAAAATAAGGTTTCACCCATTCTTCTGCCAACCCATCTTCAGCCAATTCATCCTTTAAATTAAACAACTGAGGTTCATAGCCAGGGTCAATATTGAGATAATACAAATCGGCTAAAAATCCCGCCAGCAATTTGTGAATCGCCACAATCAACTGCCGAATCATGCGGAGGGCTTTTTTCTCACTTATCCCAGATGCTAAAAGTGCATCTTTTGCCTCTTCCCAGTCAAAAGCTTTGGTAGAAAACAGGGAGACTTCCTGATTATTCAGGAATCCCCAAAAGCCGACGCGAAAAGTTACCGCATAATCGCTGATATCGCTATATAAAATTGTAGTAGGAACCGGAGATAAAATTCGCTGCAAGCGTTCCACATCAATATCACCAATCGACTCAGTGAAATAGTCGCTATAAAACTTAACCGGGCGTAAGACATCCTGTTGAGGATAATGCTGTCTGAGAAAATCTCCCACACTTCTCATCTCAATTGGCAAATCTTCACAAAAGGTTTCCGGGCATCGCTTGCTAATTTTTGGCGGTGATAGTAAGATTAAGAGGCGGTGTTGCTGCTGAAGTAAAATCTGCTTAGTTTCCTCTCGATTCAACTTAGAAAACCAAGTATCTTTATCCCAAATTGTTTGAATTTCAGCCAGCTTGATCTGAATATCCTTTGCTTGCAATTCCCGCATCAAATCCCGCTGCAAGGCTGCCAGCTTCAGTCTGTCTTGCTGTTCCTGTTCCTGCAACTCAAGGCGGCGTGCTGTTTGTGCTACTGTCAGCTTTAACAATTCGTTATCTCTGGCATCTTTCGCTTTCGCGTATTCGAGCATTTCCTGGGAATAACGCTGTTTTACTGGCTCTATCTCAGTCGAATCAGAGGATATCTGATTGGGAGCGGGAATCAGAAATTCTACCCATTGTTGAGCTTTATTGCCGAGGGTTTCTCCTAGTTTGTGACCGATATTTCGGGCGATGGGTGACAGCACTTCCGAGATTAAGGGAGCGAGAGCGAGGATGGCTTTTGCGAACATAAATGTGGGTGAGGATGCGGTTATTAATAGTGTAGCAGGATGTTAGGAGGTATAATTCGGATGGTTGCCCGATATTCTGCACTTGTTGCTTTTTAGATTTAATTTCATCATTGATAAGCTGTCAAACATCTAAACTGCATTAACTAAGTTACCTTTATTTTTTATTTTTCGGTTCCATTTCATAATTAGTC